>JAUYDN010000034.1 GCA_030691775.1 Dehalococcoidia bacterium | reverse complement strand
GCATATTATACGGCACTAACGACCACCACAAAGCCGAGGCTCTCTTCAAGGCACTGGGACGGGCGCTGGACGCCGCGACACGCGTGGACGCACGTACGAGTGGGGTAATACCGAGTACAAAGCAGAAAATAGAAAAGTAAGTTTACTCACATTAGATTATGATGCCTGCAAAGAATTATTGACACTCGTTGCAGCTAATGGTATAAATTGGGGCTAGGATTTACTATGCCGACTCGACAAGAAGTACCTATAAACAGCCAGATTCTGAGATGGGCAAGAGAGCGAGCCCAATTGACTCCTGAAGAGGCATCTGCACGTGCTGGCATCCGAGACTTGAGAATTAGAGGACTCCCTGCTAAAGACCGCCTTTTGATCTGGGAAAGCGGACAAGAAAAACCTACTCTTAACGAATTGGAACTTATTGCCAAAGCTTACAGGCGACCTATAATCACATTCTTCTTGCCCGAACCGCCAGTCATTCAAACTGGTCTGCAGGACTTTCGCACTGTGGCGGACAGACCGTTGGTGAAGACATCACCTGAATTCGATGCGTTTAGGAGGCAAGTGGAAGTACTTCAGAAAGAAGTACGAGCCCTGGTTGAATCTGAAAATCGAGCACCGTTGGAGTTCATCGGTACCACAACAATGGCTACGCATCCATCTACTATGGCAGAAATGATACGACAAAAACTTGAATTTTCGTTCGTTGACCAACAGCGAGTTCGAAACAGTGATGACTTATTCGGTGTACTACGAGAAAAGGCGGAAAAACTTGGTGTTTTCATTTTACGTAAAGCTGACCTAGGCAATTGGCACTCTAGGATTACCACAGAAGAATTCCGCGGGTTAGTAATCTGTGATAGGATTGCTCCATTTGTAGTAGTGAACCCGAATGATGCCAAGGTTGCTCAGCCATTTACTCTAATTCATGAACTCGTCCATCTGTGGCTAGGCGAGTCAGGTATTTCCAGTTTCAACATACTCGAAGCTAGAATAACAAACTATCAAGAACGTGAGGTATACTGCAATAAAGCCGCGGCTGAGCTCCTTGTTCCTGAACGTGTTTTTTTAACTTATTGGCAACGTGTCAGAACCCAAAGACTTGATTCCGCCATAGAATCTCTCGCGACTGAATTCAAAGTTAGTAGAGTTGTGGTGGCAAGACGTCTGTTGGACCTTGGCAGGGTAAATGAAGAGGAGTATTGGACACAATACAACCAGTGGCGGACGGAATGGAGCGACCAGTCTGAAGAACAGAGACATGAAGGCGGTGGCCCAAGTTATTTCATCAACATGAAGAGTAAGCTGGGTATCAAGCTCTTAGATACTGTAATCAAGGCTGCGTATGATGGAAAGATTTCCTACGGTGAGGCATCGAAAATACTTGGTATAAAGATTGACTATTTTGCGCAATTCTATAAAGGTTGAGAATAGAATGTATCTGTTTGACGCAGATTCTCTTATCCTCGCAAATAGACATGACTTCCCGCTCGACACGGACCCTGGAACATTCTGGCAATTTCTTGAAGAAATGGGTAATAGGGGTGAAATTCGTATTCCAGAGGCAGTCTTTGGGGAAATCGAACGGAAAGATGACAGGCTTAAGGAGTGGCTTACTGTCAGAAGAAATGTCTTCCTCATCCCTAATAATGATGCCCATCCGTTCTTGACCCGAGTGCTCGTTACCTACGGTTTTCGCACTGACTTGGAATTGGAGCAGTTCGCCGGTAGTGCCGACCCATATATTATTGCGCACGCACTTTGCATCGAAGCAACCGTTGTGACGAATGAAATGAGGCAACCAGGAATAACCAATCCGGCAAAGAAGAAAATCCCGGATATTTGTGATTCCTTGCGAATACCTTCCATACACTATCCGCGTTTCCTTTGGGAAATGAGCCCTTAGTTCACCTTGTGGTATTACCCCAGTTTTTTCCCTGTCAGCCGTTCATAAGCCGTGCGGTAGATGCGGGCGGTAGACTCAATCACATCGTCGGGTAACATCGGCGCCGGCGGTTCTTTGTTCCACCCGGACTTCGTCAGCCAGTCGCGCACGGGTTGCTTGTCATAGCTCGGCTGTGATTGCCCCACTTTGTACAGCTTCACATCCCAG
The DNA here is from genome assembly GCA_030691775.1 of Dehalococcoidia bacterium. Classification (GTDB taxonomy): domain Bacteria; phylum Chloroflexota; class Dehalococcoidia; order Dehalococcoidales; family Fen-1064; genus JAURWL01. Next base: position 9,943 of record JAUYDN010000034.1, on the reverse strand, counting down.
AACCGTGATGAGTCCGGCGTCAGCAGTTCATCGATGAGTATCAACTTGCCGTTTTCCAGTCCGAACTCAAACTTGGTATCGGCGATGATGATACCCTTCGCCAACGCCTGCTTGCGCGCGAAGTTATAAATAGCCAGGCTCTTTTCCCGCACCAGGTCGGCGATAGCATCACCCACCGCCTTCCGCACCGCGTCCATTGTCATCGGCAGGTCGTGCCCGGTTTCTGCCTTGGTAGTGGGCGTAAAGATTGGTTCAGGCAATTCCTGGCTTTCCCGTAAACCTTTCGGAACGGGCATACCGAAAAGAGTGCCGCTATTCTGGTACTCCGACCACGCCGAGCCCGCCAGGTAGCCGCGCACCACGCACTCGACAGGTAACCGTTGTACCATTTTCACTACCATCGAGCGCCCGGAGAGAAAATCGGGGTAGGGGAACCGTTTGCTCTCAGCGATGTACTTGTCTAATACCTTTACGTCGTTGACAAGTTCCACCACATGGTTGGGGACGATTTGCTTCGTCTGCTCGAACCAGTAAGCAGAAATCAAATTGAGCACCTTGCCTTTATCCGGTATGCCACAGGGCAGGACCACGTCAAACGCCGATATGCGGTCTGTGGCGACAATCAACAGGTACTTGCCCAGGTCGTAGGTATCCCGCACCTTCCCCCTTACGAAGGGCGGCAGAGGCAAGCCTGTTGTCATCAGGACATGAGACTTTGTATTCATATCACCCCCCAATAACTCAAAGTTTGAAAGTCGGAACTCAAAGCTTACTAATGTACTGTCTTACAAATGCCTTTACATGGTTCTCTGTCACTCCGGACTTGATCCGGAATACGTGTTTGCCTCCTGGATTCCAGCCTGCGCTGGAATGACATCAACATCCATCATACGTCAAGATATATACGATACGATACGCTACACTAACGCCGTTCCTTTACCCTGTCCCTTCTCTCTCGACTTGTTCAAAGTACAGTTTTACCTTTTAAGCTGTGGCTTTGACTTTTGAGATTTCAGTTTTGACTTTTACTTACGGAAACAGAAAGTCCAGTATCTTATCGATATCGTAAGATGAAACACCGCTCTGTACCGGGCGTCCTTCCAGGCTGGATTCGAATATCTCAGCATCCTGGTGAATTTCGCCGATAACCCTGATACCGCGCTTGTCCAGGTATTCTGTCAGCCTCTTAGCGATGCTTTCCGATGTGATTTTGTTCAGCACCGCCCAGACATCGGCGATATTGATTTGTCCGGCAAGCTCGTGGATTTTTTCGGCAACTTCCAGTGAATCTAACGAAGGCTCGACGACAACGAGAACACAATCGATGCTCGTTTCCACCCCCCGCCCGAAGTGCTCCACCCCCGCTTCCATATCCACCAGCACGACCTCGTCTGGCTCCAAGCGCAGGCGTTTCAGGAACGACCGGCTGACGATACCCATCGGACAGGCGCAACCTTCCAGTGCCATGAGAATCTTGCCGATGCAAATAAGCCGGGTGCCGTCTTTCTCCAGCATGTATTCGGGTGGAATATCCTTGGGCTGGAGTGGCTGGCGGATGAGGTCGACCTGCATCTCCGGGGTACCGGCGCGGATTGCTTCTTCCAGCATCTCTTCCAGCTTCCTTTTACCCCCCAATAGTCCGACAAGTGGCTCTGGGGGCCGCGCGAATCCGAGCATGCGGAACAACCCGGTATTGGATTCGTCGGAATCGACAACGAGGACACGGCGGCCATGCCGTCTCAATCCATCCGCAAGGAGGCGAACGAGCACGCTTTTACCACTGCCGCCTTTACCGCAAACCGCAATTTTATTCATTACTTTATCGTACCATAGCTGCCAGCAGTCGGCTATTAGCATTCAGCTTGAAACGATTAAAGATTCAGAATTTATGACTCAGGATTTAAGATTGAAGAGCAAGAACAAAGAGTTTTTGAGGAAATTTGAATTTATTCATAAATCATAGCTCATAAATCAATGTAGCTAATCGCTGATGGCAAAAAGCTGATAGCTATTTCACCACACCTTCAACCTGCGTGGATGCCGTCTGACGGGAATAACAGGCGCGAGCTTTAAGAAAGCCCTGTACACCTGCTCCAGCGTGTCATTAGCGCCGTTTTCTGCGCCGGTAATCACCAGGTCGGCGATGTAGTTGAGATAATCGTCAATTGTCGGAAAGGTCTTAGTGTAACCAACGCCATGTGCGTAGACATAGATATTGTCCTTACCGTATTCTGCGATGACGTTTTGCCTCAGTCTTTCCTTGGTTTCTACGGAGAGAGCGGGTGGGGCAGTGTAATGAGCATAGGCACGTAACTGCGGTAACGGCAACTCTTTTAGAAAGGAATGGATGATATCATCGAAGGCAATATCTGCGCCGTTTTCTGCTCCCACCGCTACCATATCCGCCAGCTTCTCCAGGAATGCAGGGTATTCGGGAAAACGGTCTTTGTACCCCTGCCCATAAATATTCTGAAACGGCTTATCTCTCAACAGTCCTTCACGGACAAACCGGGACACTTCTTCCCTGATGACCTGTTTATAGCCTTCGGGCCAGAAAGTCTCCGCCGCGGAGTCTTCATCTTCTGTATCAGGCATGAAATGCATCGTTCCCCCTCCGTTACCCCGCCCCACCCAAGCTCTAATATCTAAACACTAAATCCTATTTTTTGGAGTCATTCTGAGCGTAGCGAACGAATCTCCCTGCCGATTGATTGCATCCTTTTAAGCATCGTCTCCATTTTTATCACAGGGAGATTCTTCAGTTATTGCGTAGCCTCAGAACCATTCAACCTGATTTATCGGGACTAAGAATTATTAAAATGGAGTACCGTTTCCTAATACAATCGTAATGGGATTCTCGCGGTGGGTAATGACTTCCTCTGCCCCACCCTGAGATTCTTCATCGTCCTTCGTGATATTGAAGAGACGGACTCCTCCAGAATGACAAGCAGTGCTATTTTCATAGTAATGGATTACCTGAATTGTTCCTGAGCGTTAGCTATTCGTTATTCGATTTTGTTTCGGATTTCGCTCCCGTATCAAGTACGGGACAAGCATTCGTGCTTCGGACTTTTTCTTTAAGGTCCTCCCTTTACCTGTATGACCTGCCCCGTCACAAAGGCGGCGTCATCGCTTGCCAGGAACTGCACTACGCCCGCCACATCTTCCGGCGTGCCCATTCTACGCAGGGGTATCTGCGCAGTCGCGAACCGCCGGTAATCATCGATGTACATTCCCTCTTCCTTGACGATGTTACGGAGTAGTTCCGTATCGATGTAGTCGGGGGCTACCGCATTCACCGTGACATTGGATGGTCCCAGCTCTAATGCCAGTGCTCTGGTAAAACCATCGATGGCGGCATTGGCGGCGGCGTAAGCGGTCTGTTTGCGCTCCCCCAGGCTGGCAGGCACCGGAGAGGAGATATTGATAATCCGTCCGTATTTCTGTGCTACCATGTATTTCTGAGCGGCACGACAGCAATTGAAACAAGCCTGCGTCTGCACTCGAATGACAGCATCCCAGTCCTTATCCGTCATTTTATGCAGGGGGATATCTTTCCGGATACCGGCGTTATTGACCAGGATATGAACAGTGTGGAACCTTGTCTCTACCTCGGCGAACAGTCGCTCCACATCCGTCCAGACGGACACATCGGCTTTTACCGCCAGCGCATCGTGGTGGGACTTGATGAGTTTATCTGCGAGGTGTTCTGCGTAGGCGCTTTCCGTATCGACAACCGCAACGCGGGCGCCTTCTAAAGCAAGACGGGTGGCAATGGCTTTCCCGATGCCTCTGCCGGCACCGGTTACCACCGCCACCCTGTTCTCAAGTTTCACCGGTTTTCCCTGATTGTCCGGGATGCTTTACAGCTTCCGCATCGAGAATTCGCAGTAGCCTGCTTTTGCTGTTTCCGCCGGCTGGTCGATGATGACATCGACACCGGTGTGCTTCTGCATGGTCGCCAGCGCGCCGAGGCAGTAACCCTTGCAGGTCATCTGTTTGGCGAAGTCTTCACCGGCTTTTTCTCCTATCTTCCTGTAAAGCGCGCACTTGGGGATACGGTAAGAAAGCACCTCAACGTTGTTCAGCGTGATGGGCACTTTGAGAAAGTCCTGTGTCCCCAGGTAAGCAACCTCGACATAGCGCTGTATCAGGTGCGGGAAGAGCATGAACTGTTTCCCGGTGCGGTCCACGGTCTCCATGACCATCTCGATAGTGCGGTCGGGGTATTCATCTGATAGCTGAATGGTACGCCGCATCCATTTGACACCCATATCCTTAAAGAAGGTCTCCGCGGCTTTCTTCGCTTCATCGCCCTTCTTCCCCTTGATGGCTTCCACAAGCGCGCCGGAAACCTTGTCCGGGTTGAAGTCGACGCGGAGCATCTGGACCATATCCTCGTTCAGGTCGAAAGAGTATGGTTTCGGCGCCGTGAACATGGGGTAAGGTTGTTTCTTCAGTTCAACAAAATAATCTGCCATGTCTTCCTCCTTGTACTGAGTTAGCGAAGTGCTACTCCTGCTGTCCCCACTGGACACCCTTGGTCTCGACCTTCTGACGCTCCGGTTTGGGCACCTCGACTGTGATGGCGTTCACCGGGCAGACCTCGATGCACAGGTTGCAGACGGTGCACTTGTCCCGGCGCGGCGCGTACAGGACGTAGTTGCCATCGATTCTCGGGTCCATCTCTTCGAGCCGCCTCTCTTTGGACATCACCCGGGTGACGTGAAAGACCACCATCGGGCACACCTGCAGGCATTTCTTGCATAGGAAAGGCACCGTACATTTTGTATAGTCGATTGCTATTTTCGGGAATTTTCTTCCCATCGGTAGTGGATATGTCATCTCCAAACCTCCGCGACAGCTGGAACGCTGGAACGGTCCAGCAGAGTTATGGCACCCCTGGGGCAACCGGTCTCGCATAAGCCACAACCGTAGCACTTGAACAGGTCGATATTGGCTTTTTCGTTAGTGACCTCGAACTTAAGGGCACCCCACTGGCATCTCTGCGCGCAGATGCCGCAACCGTTACACTTTTCGTAGTTGACGACGGCGACATAGTGCCCCTTGATGGGACCGACGCCGAAGTCGACGGCATTGCGCAGAGCACCACAGTCCGGATAGTCGCACTGGCAGAACCCGCCGATGAAAGGCGCCCCGAACAGCATGAGGATATGCACGAAGCCGCGGCGGTCCATCTCGTGGTTCCACTCTTTCGCCTCATCGACGTTGACGAATTTGACGCCGCCCTTATAGCGTTCGGGCCAGCGCTCCCACTTGAGCATGCCGACGCCCATACCCATACAGGTGTATTCAAGCTCGTTGCGCTCGTCGATGGCGCGCGCGTCTTTCCGGCAGATGCAGGCAATCAACCCGATGGGCGAGCTTAGCTCCAGCACCTTGTCCGCGTCTTTCAACGGCACCACCTGACTACCCTGCCCGCGGGCGAGCATCGCCTTCTGGATTTTAGTGTACTCGGCGTAGTCGTCTTTCTCCGCGGCGTTGATGAGGTCGGCGATACTGGGTCCCGACCGCGCGCCGGTCTCCAGACCCGCATCCGCGCCCTTGAATCCCTCGCCGGGAGCCCGCAATTTGTACATGTTCCGGGCGTAGTTACCCGAGTTCAAGTACCAGAGGCCGCTGTCTTGCTTGGGGTCACCGAACTGTTCGCATAAGAAACACATCTCTTCCCTCCTGATTCCGAGATTATAACAGTCTCATTGCTGTTTCATAACAGAGCTGTCCGCGTTCGAAGACGCAGTTGGCGCACATCCGGCAGTTGAGACAGCGCCTGGCTTCTTCTACCGCCTGCCAGGGCGCATATCCGAGAGTTACCTCTCGGGTGGTTTTCACTGCCTGCCGGGTGAGCAATTGCGGTACTTCCCAGCGGTCCCGCCGCACGAAGTAACCCGGCACGTCTTCCGGCTCCACATAGATGACGCCGTGATTATCGTTGCGGGCAGTGATGGGTTGCCCGCTGATGTACTGGTCGATAGATACCGCCGCTTTTCTGCCCGCTGCCATCGATTCGCTCACGGTGCGGCCGTTACCGGCAACATCACCTGCGGCAAAAACACCGGGCATCCCTGTTTCACCGGTGCCAGCGTTAATGGCGACAGCACCGCGGCGGTTGAGCTTGAATTCATCGGGTAATTTCTCCCGGTCAGCCTGCTGGCCGATAGCAACGATGATAGCATCGGTCTCGATTGCCATTTCACAACCGGTACCTTCAGCGTACGTCCACGAGATACGCCCGTCGCCGTCCAGGGAGGTGGAAGCGACCCGCTTAAAACAGATACCGCTGACGCGTCCGCCAGTCTTAGTGGTGAACTCCTGCGGCGAAAGTCCACAGTGAATACGCACGCCTTCACGCTCGGCGGCTTCAATTTCCCAGGCGAAAGCCGGCATATTCTCACGCGATTCCAGGCAGGCGAGGTGCACTTCAAAAGCACCATTTCTCAGCGCGGTGCGGGCACAGTCCATCGCCACAGCTCCACCACCGATGACCCACACCCTGCCGGTATAGGGTCTCATAAAACCGCGTTTCGCTTCCTTCAGGTAGTCCAGCGCTGGTGTGATTCCCGGTAAATCCGCGCCGGGTATTTTCAACAGCGCGCTCTTCTGGAAACCCACTGCCATAAGAATGGCTCTGAAACCGTTAATCCGTAACGCCTCCACGCTGATGTCTCTACCCACGGTAACACCCGTATGAATCTGCACGCCGAGCGCCTTGATATAATCGATGTCTTTCTGGACGGACTCTTTGGAGAGGATAAAGTCCGGGATTGACGAGGTGAGGATGCCACCGGCTACTAGCGTAGATTCAAAAATGGAAACGCCATAACCTTTGCGCACCAGGTCGTGGGCGGCGGTCAAGCCGGCGGGTCCAGACCCGATAATTGCCACCTTTGCCATCTTTGTCATCGGGACGGGTTGCGGTCGTTCTTCCTGTGCCCAGTCCACGGCGTACTGCTTCAGCGCTTCGATGGCAATCGGGGCATCCACGACTTTGCGGTTACAGTCCGTCTCGCAGGGGTGGTGACAGACACGACCGCAGACGGAGGGGAGGGGATTGGTTTCACGGATGATTGCCAGCGACTTTTTCACATTGCCTTCAGCGATTGCGATGACATAGCCGGGGACGTCCATTTGGAGAGGACAGGCGGCTTCGCAGGGGGAATATTTATCCAGTTGCGGCCAGCAACGCTCCTGGTGAACGAATGCCGGCGTTTTTGATTTTCTTGCCTGGCTGTAATAAGTCTCTTTTATCGCCATTCCTTAGCGCCTCCTCCTGGTAAGGGTCTTGACTTATTCCTACTCTGATTCTAACATTTAGCGGGAAATCGGGTCAAAGAAGAAACGACTGCATTGTACCACTACACAAAATGGTTTGACAAGTTAAATCCGGTTACAAAATAGTTATGGAAAGTATTATTCCATTCTGTCATTGCGAGTCCCGATGTCAATGGGACGCGGTAATCTAAAGCTCTCCGTACAAGTCCCGCCATTCAGGATTCACATAGTTTATCAACGCTACTTTGACGTGCCTTGAACCTGATTTAATGTGTTTTTCCCGGGCGATTGCCTCCCTCACATCTGCAAATGTTTCATAGTACATTAGCATATCAACATGATATTTCTTTGTGAAGCCGTCAACTAGTTTTTCTTTGTGCTCCCAGACTCTTCTTATCAAGTTATTTGTAACACCCGTGTAGAGCACGGTATGTTTGGCGTTGGTCATAATGTACACGTAGTACTGTCTGTCGGCTCTCATCGGTTTCAGATTGCCACAGCCTGCCCCGTACCTGATACGGGGCCTGCCCCGTACTTGATACGGGGTCATCCCGATTCCATCGGGATTCCTCGCAATGACAGGCTCGTACTGTTACCTCAGTCCACCAACGCCTGGTATGCCAGCCCAACGAACTCCTGGCGGATATTGAGGTGCGTGTACGGGCTCACCTGCGTCATCACGATGCCGATTACTTTTTCTTTCGGGTCTACCCACGCGTATGTACAGAACGCCCCACCCCACGAATAGCTCCCCAACGACCATGTCGATGGTCCCTGGTGCAAGCTCATGAGGGTGTTTACGTGGTCGGTGTTTTTGACGATGGCAAAGCCCAGTCCGAAACCGCTCCAGGGCCCCGGCAACCAGAGCGGTAAATCTCCCGTGTGGTTGGCGGTCATCAGCTCGATGGTCTTCCTGCCGATGATACGGGCGCCATCGAGCTGTCCGCCATTGAGCAATGCCTGGTAGAATCGGAAATAGTCCCGCGCGGTGGAGACGAGTCCGCCCGAGCCCATGAAATAGGTGTGCGGTTCTTTGACGAAACGGCTCTCCGGAGTGGGAGCATCCATCAGCTTGATGCTCAGGTCTTTGTCCGGCGTGTAACAGGCGGCAAACCGGTCGAGCTTTTCCGCGGGCAAGAAGAAATGGGTATCCGTCATATTCAGCGGTTTGAAAATCCGCTCGCGGAAGAACTCGTCGAGCGTCATTCCCGAGATAATCTCCACGAGATGCCCGACCACACACGTGGCGCGGGAGTAGTCCCATGCCTCCCCGGGATGGTGGTTGAGCGGTACTTTAGCATACCGTTTCACGAAATCTCCGATGGTCTCGTTGGGGCTTTGCCGCTCGTTGACTTTCGCGAATTCTGGCAGGCTGATGCCCCGCGGTTGTCTGCCGAAACCAGCAGTGTGAGTGAGCAAGTGCCTTATAGTGATAGGGCGGTTGGCAGGAATCAGCTTGATGGGCGTCCCGGCAAGATTATACGTCTCACTGCGCAACTCATCTGGCGGCAGACGAACGGCGACTTTCGGGTCGGCGAACTCCGGAATCCACTTACTCACAGGGTCGGAAAGGAGGAAATGCCCCTCCTCGTAAAGCATCATCAGGGCAACGGAGGTAATGGGCTTGGTCATGGAGGCGATGCGGAAAACGGTATCCGTCTGCATGGGCGTACCCGCTTCCGGATAACGTTGTCCCACCGCATCCAGGTGCACCACTTTACCATTCCGCGCTACGAGCGTGACCACGCCCGGCACCAGTTTCTTATCTACATACCTCTGCATGGCGATGCGGATTCTACCCAGCCGCTCCTGCGACATTCCCACGTCGTCCGGTCTTTTGGCTTTGTCTCTTTTATAGTTTTTTAACAGGTTCACCACTTCGTCTGCCTCGCCTGGTTGGAACATCCAACGTTGGTACTTTTTATTTTCGCCTCGATAACGCAATTTTCTTAGAATGTATCGGGCTTTTTTAGGTTCCACACCAGCTTTCTCAGCCAGGTCTTTCAAGGGTATTAAATCAGGGGATTTCTCTTTGCTTTGTATTACCACCTTTAACATCTCCTTTATTAGCAGACTTTACATAGAAAATACGAGAGGTAACAACCAATAACTCCCTTGTCATTACTATGGAAATACTATTAACCACTCAAAAATGTCATTCCAGTGCAGACTGGAATCCAGAAGAAGAGAAATACGTTTGGATTCCCGCTTAGAGCCTGCCCCGCATGAGCGACTTCATCGCCATCCCGATTCAGTCGAGACTAGTTGCGGGGTCGGGAATGACAAAGAAGGGCAGGGTTTTTCATACTTCGTGGTGCCGATGTAATCGGCATGACTGATTCCAGCCCCGTATCAGAGTACGGGGTAAACTCCGGCTGGTATCCAGAAAACCGGTTACTATGCGATATCAGCCTCGTCAGTTTATACACAGCGACTCACCCCTTTATCCCCTCTCTCCACTAGTGTGGTGTCTCAATAACAGCTTTACAATTCTGAATAAAAGATGCCAGTTCTTACACAGCGCCTCATCCCCCCGCATCAAGTGCGGGGCAGGCTCTTGCCCCTTCTCCGCAGAGAAGGGGAAGAACTCTTTTGAGAGGGGCTGACGCCCCTCTCAACTCCCTTGTGCAAGTTGGCGGTCATCTTGCTT
>JAUYDN010000024.1 GCA_030691775.1 Dehalococcoidia bacterium | reverse complement strand
AACGAAGTTTTTACTTTTCACCTGTGGTTTTGACCCTCGCCTTCGCGAGGGCATGCTTTTGACCTTTGAGATTTGACTTATTCTTGCCTGGTTATTTTACCAGTTTCTTCAATAGTACCACCCCCAACCACCACATCGCCATTATAAAACACCGCCGCCTGGCCCGGCGTGATTGCCATCTGTGGAGTCTCGAATCTAACATGAACCCGGCTCCCCGACAGCGGTATAACAGTAGCATCTGCTTCCTGGTGGCGGTAGCGGATTCTCACCTGTGCCGTCAGCGGTTCCGCGATTCCCTTTACGGCAATCCAGTTCACATCGGAAACCGTGAACTCTGTACCGTAAACATCCGCCTGCTCACCGACAATCACCGTATTCGTTTCCGCATCGATACCGACCACGTATAACCGCTTCTCCGATGCAACTCCGAGACCCTTACGCTGTCCGATGGTATAATACTGGATGCCGCGGTGCCTGCCGAGCACATTTCCCTGTTTATCCGTTATTGGTCCCGGCGCCGATTTTCCGGCGAGTAGTGACAGGTGCCCGCCCTCGGCAAAATCCTGGCTCTCCGGCTTCTCTGCCACCTCCAGCCGGAAGTTCTGCGCCAGTTGCCGCACCTCATCCTTGGTATAATCACCCAGCGGAAACATCGCCAGCGCCAGCTGTTCCTGGGACAGCGCAGAAAGAAAGTACGACTGGTCTTTTTTCAAGTCCTTCGCTTTCCTGAGCAGGTAACGCCCCGCGTTTGCGTCATACCCGACACGTGCGTAGTGCCCCGTGGCAAAGCAATCGAACTCGATGCCGTTTTCCCGCGCCTTTTGAATTAAAGTACCGAATTTAATCAGCCGGTTGCACCTTACACACGGATTGGGCGTCCTGCCGGAGAGGTACTGGTCACAAAAATAATCGAGGACATCGTGGCGGTATTCTTGTGTCAGGTCGATGACATGGTGGGGAATACCCAGGGCACGTGCGACTCTCACAGCATCGGCAATATCTTCCGCATCTCCGGGACCATAGCAACCATGCCGACCGGAGACAGGTATAGCTTCTCCCGACCAGATTTTCATCGTCACGCCGATGACATCATGCCCGGCTTGCTTGAGGAGCACCGCCGTCACGGAGGAGTCCACCCCGCCACTCATCCCCACTGCAATCTTCACGGCGTCTCCCGTCTCACCAGGTTGATTTTCCCCCACACCGCCATCTTATCACCCACGATAATAGCAATCCCGGTCAGCCCCTCCACCCCTTTTACGAACTCGATGGCTTTTTGCATATCATCCGCTGTCTGGACAAGGTTGCCGACAGCGGTTGCCGCCGCATCGGCTAGTGCCGCTGATGGTGAAAGGACAATCGCCGCGTCTGCCTTGCCAAAGCTGAGGGAATGCCCGACAGTGCCGGAAGACGTGCACACGCCTAACGGGGTTTCCTCCGGCTCAATCTTGAGAGCCAGCTTACCGGAATACGGAGAAGTGCCGGCAAAAACGCCAATCAAACGGGGTTTTTCGTGTTTGAGGAAGATATCGCCGCCGTTCTCCACAATTACTTCCGTGGTGTAATGCAACAGCTCTTTGCCCACAAACTCGGCGATTGCGCCTGCCACTGCCGCCATGGGACCCACGCCGGCTTTTGTCGAAGCGATTGCCATTTCCCGGACAATGAGCGGGGCGTCTGAGTCAACCGGAAACGGTTCGAGGGCGGTGAGAAAGCCGGGGTGGCGGGCGATGTAGCCTTCCAGCAATTTGCGCTGTTTCAGTACTTCATCCAGTGCTTTTTTGCGGAGGTTCCGCCGCGCGCGGATGTACAGGTCGGTCTCCTTCACCACTACGGTAAAAGAAACAAGGTCGGTGTCTTTACTCCAGGCGCGGTAGAGGCGTGGCTCGAAACCGGGCTGTTTCATGAGTCAATCATCCGAAGCATTAATTAGCTTTAATAGGCAGCGCACGGGAAGATAGGCGTTCCGGCGAGTGTTCAGGTTGTCTGAAAATCTTTTTACTATCATAGAGCGTTGTTCTTCTCTGGATACCAGCCTCCGCTGGTATGACAGTTTTGTGGATGTTGGATTCCAGCTGTTGCTGGAATCCAACATTCCTCTTTGTCATTGTCGGGCTTGACCCGACAATCCAGGCAATTTTCTGACAGCCTCTTAATGGGGTTTTAAAACCCACTTAGTCTCCCTTCAAGGTGAATTCTTATTCAGGGTGAACCCCCGTATCAAGTCCCGACTGTATCGGGATGGCGATGACGTCGCTCATACGGGGCAAGCTCTTTACAAAAGGGAGAGGCTTTATGTAGATTTGCTTATCAATCCAGAAGGAAGAGAAATCGCGCGCAACCCTTCCAACATATGCAAAAGGTTTTATACTCCACTAGTAATTGTAACAGAAGATGCAGTCAGCTACACAGTCCAGTCGTCGGCGGAACCAGGCGTAGAAGTCACTTCCACCTTGAGCATCTGCTCCAGCTCCCGGATGCGGTCTTCGAGACGCCGCTGGCGGTCATAGATGATGCGGAGCTGGTCCGTCACCGGGTCGGGCAGTTTGCCGTGCTCAAGATTGAACACCGTCTCACGTTTATCATCCACCACTTTACCGGGGATGCCAACTACCGTCGCATCCGGAGGCACGGAGTTAACGACGACGGAATTTGCGCCGATACGGGCGCAGTCGCCGACCGTGATAGGGCCGAGAACAATCGCCGCCGCGCCGATGACGACCCGGTTGCCGATGGTCGGATGGCGTTTATGCTTTTCGAGGCTGGTACCGCCCAGGACCACACCCTGGTACATCAGGACGTCATCGCCGATTTCGGCCGTCTCACCGATAACCACTCCCATCCCGTGGTCGATAAAGAAACGCCTGCCGATTTTCGCACCCGGGTGGATTTCAATGCCGGTGTAGAAACGACTACAGTGGGAAACCATACGCCCGATGAGCTTCAGTCGGTGCGTCCAGAAAAAGCGGGCAATGCGGTGGTCCCAGAGGGCATGCAAGCCGGGGTAGCAGAGCAATACCTCCAGCAGGCTTCTTGCTGCCGGGTCACGGTCAAATATTGTTTTGATATCTTCCCGGAGCGTACTGAACATATGTTACCTTTCTTTCGTACTCGGGGTCAGTCCTGGAAAAGCCAGCTACTCAAATAGCGCTCGCCGGTATCCGGAATAATCACGACGATGAGTTTGCCCTGGTTTTCCCGACGCTTTGCCACCTGAAGCGCCGCCCAGGTAGCCGCCCCGGAAGAAATGCCCGTAAGCAGGCCTTCCTGTTTTGCCAGCTGGCGGGCGGTCTCTTTGGCGTCTTCGTCCGTGACCTTGATAATCTCGTCAACGAGGTCCAATCTCATGACATCAGGTACAAAGCCCGCGCCGATACCCTGAATCTTGTGAGGTCCGCGGGGACCACCGGATAGCACCGGAGATGTCACAGGCTCCACGGCAATTGCTTTAAAGCCAGGTTTACGCGGCTTGATAACCTCCGCCACGCCGGTAATAGTACCACCCGTCCCCACCCCCGCCACCAGGAAATCCACCTTGCCGTCCGTATCGCGCCAGATTTCTTCGGCGGTGGTCTTGCGGTGAATTTCCGGATTCGCCGGGTTAGCAAACTGCTGGGGCATAAAGGAGTTGGGAGTGCTGGCAATCAACTCCTCGGCTTTTTTTACCGCACCCGGCATGCCGTCTTTCCCGGGGGTAAGAATCACTGTGGCGCCAAAATAGCTGAGCAGAGCCCGACGTTCCAACGAGAAGGTCTCCGGCATAGTTATTACCAGCTTCAATCCTTTAGCGGCACAAACAAATGCCAGCGCGATACCGGTGTTGCCGCTCGTCGGCTCGATGATGACGGTATCTTTTTTGATTTTACCGTCCCTGATGCCGGCATCTATCATTGCCACGCCGATACGGTCCTTGACACTACTGCACGGGTTGTAGAACTCCAGCTTGGCAACAACCTCCGCACGCGCCCCCTGGGTAATTTTGTTGAGCCTGACCAGTGGTGTGTTCCCGATAATCTCTGTCACGTCATTGGCAATCCTGGACATTATTGCACTCCTCTTCCTATAATGTTAGTATTTCGCCCGGAAGGAAAGACGCTCCGGTTAGATATTGTACATCGCAGTGGAGACCTGCTCTTTTTTGCGTTGCCGTTCCACCAGGTCCTGCAATGTCAGGGATTCCAGCACGCCGTCTATTGCGTATTTCAATTCTGCCCACAGGTCGCGGGTAGCGCACCGCGGACTCCGTGCACACGCTTCCGGGTCGGTGACACACTCGACCACAGAAAGCTGTCCCTCACAAACGCGTACAATATCGCCGAGCTTGATTTCAGACGGTGGACGGGCAAGGGAAAAGCCTCCTTTAGCGCCGCGGACGCTGTTGACTAACCCGGCCGCTTTAAGGTTCAGGAGCAGGTGTTCCAGGTACCGTTCGGAGATTTCTTCGCGCCGTGCCACATTTTTTAATAGCACCAGTCCTTCACCATAATGAATGGCAAGGTCGAGCATCGCCCTGACGGCATACCTGCCTTTAGTGGAAAGTTTCATATTTTTTGTCCCGAAACATCATAATATTAGTGATATTATACTACAATGGTATTATGTCGACTGTCAATAGAATGGGGGAAGCGTTAGCGCTCTTTTTATGTTATCTCAACTGGTGTGGAATGCGGGATAAGCAGAGTGTTATACTATGCTCAGCATTATAATCTGGAGCGTATCGATGAAGCTATCCCGCGAAGAGGTCATCCATATTGCCACGATTTACCGGCTGGGACTCAGTGAAGAAGATATTGAAAAAGCCAGGGAGCAGATATCTAATATCCTGGAGAACTTTGAAATACTCAAAGAGGTGGATACTACAAACGTTCCTCCTACTGCCCAGTCTATCAACCTCCAGAATATAATGCGTGACGATGTACCCCACCCATCCCTTCCCATGGAAGAGGTCCTGGCAAACGCCCCTGCCCGTGAAGAAGATTTCTTTAAACTGCGCCCGGTCCTGGAATAATGACTACGGAAACGCTCTACCGCAGAGGTCTCTACCTCGAGTACATTACCATTGCTTATAATGTGCTGGAAGCTGTATTTTCCATCCTCTTCGGTGCGCTTGCCGGCAGTATCGCCCTGATTGGCTTCGGACTGGACAGCATTATCGAGTCGATGTCCGCATTCGTATTGCTGTGGCGGTTGCGCAAACACCAGGACCTGTCGCAGGAAGCCGAAGAAAAAATCGAGCGGCGTGCCCAGAGATTTATCGCTATCACCTTCTTTGTCCTCGGAGCGTACGTTGCCTTCGAAGCGGTAAGGAAGCTGGCGACCGGGGACGCGTCTGAGGCATCCTTGCCGGGAATAATCATCGCCGCGGCATCTATCGTCAGTATGCCTGTCCTGTGGCATTTCAAGTACAAAACGGGTAAGCAGATAAATAGCAAGGCGCTCATCGCCGATTCCAAAGAGACGCTCGCCTGCGGGTTCCTTTCCGTGGCTTTACTCATCGGGCTGGGCGCTAACTACCTGTTCGGGTTCTGGCAGGCTGACCCGATTGCCGGGCTAATTATCACCGTCTTCCTGTTCCGCGAAGGCTGGGAAGGCTGGACAGAGGTTGGAGAGAAGGAGTCTGGAAGTGACTGACCTTTATAATTTGACGATACACGAAGCGCACGAGCTACTCACAACGAAGAAACTATCTTCCGTGGAGCTGACACAGGCATGCCTCGCCCGCGTAAAAAAAGTAGAGCCCGGCGTCCGTGCAATGGTGACCCTCACCGAAGAGACCGCCATACAACAGGCGCGTGAAGCCGATAAGCGCATCGCGGAGGGCAAAGTAACACCCCTGACCGGCATTCCCGCCCTTATCAAGGACAACATGTGTACAAAGGGTATCCGTACCACCTGCTCTTCCAAAATACTGGAAACGTTCATCCCGCCTTATAATGCTACCGTCGTGGAAAAGCTGACTGCCGCGGGTATGGTGCTCATCGGTAAGACGAACCTGGACGAGTTTGCCATGGGTTCGTCTACGGAGAACTCCGCGCTGTTCACCACCCATAACCCCTGGGACCTGGAGCGCGTCCCCGGCGGTAGCAGTGGCGGTTCAGCAGCAGGTGTGGCGGCCGGTGAGGCGCTGTACGCGCTCGGTTCGGATACGGGTGGGAGCGTCCGCCAGCCGGCTGGGTTCTGCAATGTCGTCGGTCTCAAGCCGACCTACGGCAGAGTCAGCCGCTACGGGCTGGTGGCTTTCGCCAGCTCGCTGGACCAGATTGGACCGTTTACAAAAGACGCACTCGATTGCGCGCTCGTGATGAACGCCATCTCCGGGCACGACCCCAACGACTCCACTTCCGTGCCTGAGCCTGTACCCGACTATACGCACGGACTGACCGGCGACCTCAAAGGCATGAAAATCGGCATCCCGAAGGAGTACTTCGTCAAGGGGATGCAGGTGGAAGTCGATAGCGCCATCAAAGCGGCGATAAAGAAACTTAAAGAGCTGGGGGCGCAGGTTGATTGGGAGGTCTCATTGCCGCACACGCCGCACGCGCTGGCGGTCTACTACATCATCGCCCCTTCCGAAGCCTCTGCTAACCTGGCGCGTTACGATGGCAGTAAATACGGCTACTCCTACAAAGAGACCGATAATATGTGGGAGGCGATGGAAAAGACCCGGCAATACGGCTTCGGGGCGGAGGTGAAGCGGAGGATTATGCTGGGCACTTACGCGCTTTCCGCCGGCTACTACGACGCTTACTACCTCAAGGCGCAAAAGGTACGCACGCTCATCCGGCGCGAGTTCGAGGCTGCGTTCGAAAAATACGATGCCCTGGTAACGCCCACCTCGCCCACCGTCCCCTTCAAAATCGGGGAGAAAGCGGACGACCCCCTGCAGATGTACCTGAGCGATGTCTGCACTTTACCCATCAATATCGCCGGGGTACCGGGAATCTCAATACCGGCGGGGTTCGCTAACGGCCTACCCATCGGGATGCAGATAATCGGCAAGCCTTTCAGCGAGCCAACGCTGTTCAAAATCAGCCACGCCTACCAGCAGGTGACGGACTGGCACAAGAAAAGACCTCCGGTCTAAGCACGAAGATGCCAATCTCTAATTTCTAATTTGCTCTGGATGATAGCTTGCCGCGAAGCAAACAAAAACCCTCACAATCTCCCCCGTATCTTGTACGGGGCAAGCTCTTTACGAAGGGAGAAGATACCATTTCCCCCTTTGGCAAAGGGGGAGGCTTTGCCTCAAAAGTCGAGTAGCCTTGTCACCCTGAGCGTAGCGAAGGGTCTCCGTGCCTACTGAGTAGGTGCTGGAGATTCTTCGTTCTCCCGATGCTTCATACCGAAACATCGGGACTCAGAATGACATTTGAGGCAAAGCGCAAAGGGGGACTAAAGGGGGTTTTTCCCTACATTCGTTTAAGTTTCGCGGATGCCCCGGATGATGGTTATCTTGACCCAATCCCACCATTGGTAGTATTATTGGTAGTATTGATAATCCTACCGGGAGTAATATTATGAGCGCGAAAACGGAAAAACTATCTATCACTATCCCCAAAGAAGTGGCAGAAATGCTGAGGGAGTATGTGCCCTCCGGAAAAATAAGCTCCTATGTGGCTGAAGTACTTGAGTCACAACTTTTGTGGGAACGCCAGAAACGGGCACTTGAAAAGTACGCTGGTGCATGGAAAGACGAAGACCATCCCGACCTTAAAACACCTGAAGATACCCAGCGTTTTATCCGCGAAATCCGAGACCGTGACATAGAACGGCTCGAGAGATTAAGAAAACTCTGGGATGAGGAGTAAAAGGAGTGGTAAAGATATCTTGCGTCATAGACTCTGTTATTGCTATAGATTTCTTAAGACGACGGGATTATGCTCCGCCTTTACTGAGAGATTGGGCTGGCAAAGGTCGGATTGCGGTAAGTACTCTTACGCATTTCGAAGTATTCCAAGGAATGAAGCCTCACGAAGAGGACTTCACCAGAGATTTTTTGTCCAGCATGGTGACAGTCGATGCTAATATTTCCATTACTCAATCTGCGGGATTAATCGCGCGTACCCTTCTTTCCAGGGGCATCACTATCGGAATTGCAGACGCCATCATTACCGCAACGGCTTTGGAACTCAATGTCCCCCTCATCACCAACAACGTTAAACACTTCTCAGTACCGGGTCTCACCATTATCCACGGCAGGAAAGGTGGCTCGTTTCAAGTTAAAGAAAGGCGACATCGCTACACCGCCAGAAAATAGTTGTCGTTAGCCAGTTCTATCTTGGCTCATAGGCAGAGACGCCTGTGCCACGATTACTGATACTTAAAACCGATAACTGACAGCTACTCTGATTTTTTTAGATTCCTGCTCCCGTATCGCGGTACGGGACAAGCTGCGCGGGAACAAGGTTTAGTATTTAGAGTTTAGAGTTTGTTATAATATCTTATTATCCCCTGCGGGAGCGGAACTATGCTGAAGAATATTTTGAAAATCCTGGAAAATGACGCCCGTACCACGCCCAAACAAATTTCCGATATGACCGGTATTCCCCGGGCAGAGGTCGTCAAAGTCATCAAGCAAGCCTGGCAGGACCGTATCATCCTCAAGTACAAAGCCATCGTCAACTGGGACAAGGCTGAAAACGAGCACGTCTTCGCACTCATCGAAGTCAAACTGGAGCCAGAGAAGGACGTGGGATTCGATTCCATCGCGGAGCGTATTTACCGCTTCCCGCAGGCGCGCTCTGTTTACCTTGTCTCCGGTACCTACGACCTGCTCGTCCTGGTACTCGGCAAGAACAACCATGAAATCGCCAACTTCGTTTCGCAGAAACTCTCCCACATCGACGGTGTGAAAGCCACCAATACGCAGTTCGTCCTGAAACGGTACAAGGAAGACGGTGAGGTCGTCGAGGGCAAGGAAGAGGTCAAACGTCAGCCGGTCGTGCTCTAAAACAGGAGTATCACTATGGCAGTACAAAAAAGAGTCCCGCAAAAGCGCAAACAGCACATTGCGGCAAGGGCAAACAAGCTCTCTCCCTCCGGCATACGGAAGTTTTTCGACCTGCTGTCATCGATGGAGGGTGTCATTTCACTGGGCGTGGGCGAGCCGGATTTCCCCACCCCCTGGCACATCCGCGAAGCCGCCATCGAGTCTATCGAACAGGGGCAGACGATGTATACCTCTAACTCCGGGACGCCGGAACTGCGTAAGGAGCTTGCCCGCCACCTCAAGACTTACCACGGTGTCGATTACGACCCGATGAGCGAAATACTGATTACCGTGGGCGTTTCAGAAGCCCTCGACCTGGCAATGCGCGCCATGATTGACCCGGGGGATGAAGTTATTCACCCCGACCCATCATTTGTCGCTTATAGCTCCTCGATTATCCTGGCAGAAGGCGTACCTGCTGCCATACCGACCTACGAAGAGACCAACTTTGAACTCAGCGCGACAGCGATTGAGAAGCGCATCACCCGCAAGACGCGTGGCATTCTCATCGGGTTCCCGTCGAATCCCACCGGTGCGGTGATGAGCAAACAGAAGCTCACCGAGATTGCGGAACTGGCGCGAAAGCATAACCTCACGGTTTTCTCCGATGAAATTTACGGCAAGCTCGTTTACGGAGTTGAGCATACCTGCTTTGCCTCCTTGCCCGGAATGAAGGAACACACCATACTGCTCGGTGGCTTTTCCAAGGCGTACGCGATGACAGGCTGGCGTATCGGTTTTGCGGCCGCTCCGAAGGAAATTATTACCGCTATGACCAAGATTCACCAGTACACGATGATGTGCGCCTCGACAATGGGACAGGTGGCGGCGCTCGAAGCACTAAAAGGCGGCCAGGACTGCGTCACCGAAATGGTAGAAGAATACAACCGCCGCCGACTGGTGATAGTCAAGGGCTTATGCGACATCGGGCTTTCTTGCTTCGAGCCGAAAGGCGCGTTCTATGCCTTCCCCTCAATCAAGTGCACCGGCATGACCTCGGAGGAGTTTGCCGAGCGCCTGCTGGCCGAGGAAAAGGTGGCGGTGGTACCCGGCTCAGCCTTCGGGGCTTGCGGAGAAGGCTACGTACGTTGCTGTTATGCCACGGCGCTCTCGGATATCGAGGAAGCCCTGAAGAGGATGAAGAGGTTCGTGAATAAGTACCGGGTGAAGTAGGGAGGTCGCGGCTTGGAGAAGCTGGTGTGCGACCGGTGCGGGTTCGAGTTAACCGAAAAACAGGATGTATTTCTCGCCCTGGATGGTATAGATGCCTGGTGTAATGCGCAGAAAGCCCGCGGCCAGGAACCGAGGGGGGTTTTCCCCTGCAAATACTACTTCCAGTGTAAGGGTGAAATGATACTCATCACTGAAAAAGATGCGAGGAAGCGGAAGAAGGGTCTGTTCGGGCAGGACAGAACGAAATAACCAGTGTAATGTCTCCGAAATAACTTGACAATTACACAAGGGTTGCGTGGCGCCACATATGGAATATGAAAATGATGGTGGCAAAGCGGTGGGCAAGCAAGATGACCGCCAACTTGTACAAGGGAGTTGAGAGGGGCGTCAGCCCCTCTCAACAAAGTTCTTCCCCTTCTCTGCGGAGAAGGGGCAAGAGCCTGCCCCGCACTTGATGCGGGGGGATGAGACGCTGTGTAAGAACTGGCATCTGTATTTAGAATTGTAAAGCTGTTATTGAGACACTACACCAGGATATAGAACTGAACTTAAAAAGTCGAAATTACAACTAAAAGTCCAGGGTTTACCTCCCGAACCAAAGTCAGGCTAAGTTTTGACTTTTGAGTTTTGAACTGGCACCTATCCATCTGGAGCTGAAAATGGTAAAAAGGAATGCGGGTGGTATGACCTATGCCAGTTCTGGCGTTGATATTAAACTCGCGTCCGAGGCGAAGAAACGCATCGCGCAACTCGCAAAAAATGCCACACGCCCCGAGGTGCTGAGCGGGGTGGGTTTCTTCGGGGGTATGTTCGAGTTCAAAGGTTACCGCAACCCTGTGCTCGTTTCCAGCGTGGATAGCGTCGGCACCAAAATCAAAATCGCCATCGCTCTTGAAAAACACGATACCGTCGGCATCGATATCGTCAACCACTGCATCAACGACATCTTCACGTCAGGCGCCAAACCGCTCTTTTTCCTCGATTACATCGGCATCGGCAAAATGGTGCCGGAGCGTGTGGAATCGATTGTCTCCGGTCTCGCAAAGGCATGTAAAGAAGTTGACTGTGCCCTTATCGGCGGAGAGACGGCAGAACTGCCCGGCGTTTATTCCGGTGACGATTACGACCTCGTAGGTTGTATTATCGGCGTGGTGCAGAAAGACAGGATAATCAACGGTCTCAATGTCACCGCCGGGGATACCGTTATCGGTCTGCCTTCCAGCGGACTCCACACCAACGGCTATTCCCTGGCAAGAAAAGTCTTCGGGGAAACAAAGAAAAAACTCGGTGTTTACTCGGCAGAGCTGGGCAGGACTATCGGAGAGGCACTGCTGGAGCCGCACATTTGCTACTACAACTCCCTCAAGCCCCACCTGAGATACGTCAAAGCCCTGGCGCATATCACCGGAGGCGGCGCGATGGTGGGCAATATCCCCCGCAGTCTGCCGCAAGGGCTGGCGGTGCGACTCGATAGCTCTAAATGGACCGTGCCGCCAATCTTCAACCTGCTCCAGAAAAAAGGCAGGATTGAGCTTAAAGAAATGTACCACACCTTCAACATGGGTATCGGTATGACGGTCATTTGTGCTCCGAGAAACGCGAAACGCCTCACACAGGTTTTACCAGACGCTAATATTATCGGCGAGGTGGTCAAGCGGACCGGGGACGCGCGGGTGATTATCGACGGCGCTGGCTACCGCCACGATAAGGTGGCATAGGCGCTAGTCTTAACAACCAGCAACATGAAAAATACCATTCCCGCGAAGCCTGTCCCGTACTACGATACGGGAACTGGAATCCAGTCAGCGCCTGTTATTCTTGAACTCCCCCGTGCCGTAGAATGCCGCATCATTAGCCGTGTCAACCGCTTCGTGGTCGAAGTTGAAGTCGGAGGGCAAACACACCGCGCCCACATCACTAACACCGGTAGACTGGAGCAATTCCTGGTAGCCGGAAAGACCGCTTACTGCCTGCCCAAAGAAAAACCCGCCAGGACAGATTTCCTTCTCTTTGCCATTAAAGATGGGAATACTGCCGCTTTGATTGACACCCGTCTCCAGATGCAGGCGTTCGAGCAGGCTGTGGAGAAAGGTCTTATTCCCTGGCTCAAAGGCTGGCGCATTAGCAAACGAAACGCACGGTTGGGCACATCGTTGATTGATTACCTGCTGGAATGCGCCGACAAGACCATTTACCTTGAGGTGAAGAGCGCGGTGTTGAGGGATGGCAAATATGCGATGTACCCGGATTGTCCCACTCTGCGCGGGCAAAAGCACATCAGGGAACTTACGGATTATGTCAAGCAAGGTGGTGAAGCAATCATCCAGTTCATTGCCGCCCTGCCAGGTGTAACTGCCTTTAAACCATATCGCACCGGCAACCCCGTTCTATGTGAGCACCTGGAAAAGGCAAACAAGGCAGGCGTGCTGATGAGAGCAATCCAGATGGTCTATGTACCGGCAGACGGCACCGTAAGACTGATGAACGGGAATTTACGGGTGGAGGTTTAAGCCACAATTGTCAATCCTATGATATTAACACCCCTTTGTCATTCTGGAGGAGTCCATACCTCCATTACACGTGGAGGACTCCGAAGAATCTCAGGGTGGGGCGAGGAAGTCATTACCCCGACGAAATTCCGTCAGGAGCAGAGAGACAGGTTATCCGTGACAGGCGGAACGATGGATTCCCGCTCGGAGCCTGCCCCGCACTAGTGGAGTGTCTCAATAACAGCTTTACAATTATGAATAAAAGATGCCAGTTCTTACACAGCGCCTCATCCCCCCGCATCAAGTGCGGGGCAGGCTCTTGCCCTTTCTCCGCAGAGAAGGGGAAGAACTATTTTGAGAGGGGCTGATGCCCCTCTCAACTCCCTTGTGCAAGTTGGCAGTCATCTTGCTTTCCCACCCTTTGCAACCATCATTTTCATATTTCGTCCGTGGCACCACACTCCATGTGTAATTGTCAAGTTATTTCGGAGACA
>JAUYDN010000023.1 GCA_030691775.1 Dehalococcoidia bacterium | reverse complement strand
CAGCGCCTCATCCCCTTGCCCCTTCTCCGCAGAGAAGGGGAAGAACTCTTTTGAGAGGGGCTGACGCCCCTCTCAACTCCCTTGTGCAAGTTGGCGGTCATCTTGCTTGCCCACCGCTTTGCCACCATCATTTTCATATTCTATATGTGGCGCCACGTAACCCTTGTGTAATTGTCAAGTTATTTCGGAGACATTACACTAGCACCGCGTGAATTCGTCCCAAAACACTTCATCCAGGTTGAACACGGGGCCATCCTTGCAGACCTGTTTCAATCCAGCCTTCGTGCGGATGGTACAGCTATAGCACACGCCCGTGCCGCAACCCATCCGCATTTCCAATGAAATCTGCACCGGTTTGTCCTCGATGCCCAGCGTCTTTTTATGCGCCGCCATGTTCCGGTACATCGGAAGGGGACCGCAGGCAAAGACCTGGTCAGCAATTACAACGTGCTCTGCCAGCAGTTCCGTGACCAGCCCTTTATTTCCGGCACTGCCGTCTTCGGTGGCGATAGCCACCTTCATACCATCCGGAAGAAAGTCCGGCGGGTATAAACAGTCTGCTGATGCCGCTCCGAAAAGCAGGGTAACATGCTTTTTCCGCTGAATAGCATATTCTGCCAGATAGTATAGAGGCGCAATCCCGATGCCCCCTGCCACCAGCAAAAGATTTTTTGCCCGCGGCGCAATACAAAATCCATTCCCCATCGGCCCGAAAATATCCAGTGTTTCTCCCGGCTCACGGTGCGCCAGCCAGTCCGTACCCTTACCCCTCACCATGAACAACAGCGCCACGCTATCCTCGTCCACACGGTGGATGCTCAACGGGCGCCGCAGTACCGTCTCTTCACCACAGCGCACCATCACGAACTTGCCCGGTTTAGCCTGACCCGCTATTTCAGGCGCTTCCAGCCACATGACGAACATACCGGAGGCTACTTCTTCAATCGAGCCAATGGGTGCGTGTATCTGCTTCATAATTGCTCACCGCCACAGAGGCTCACAGGCAGGGACGCCTGTGTCACCAGACGCCTGTGCCACCACGCCCTGTGCCACCAGGTGGTAATTCACCCGTTTCACTCTTTTCTCCCATCGCGGTATTCCGGTAGTGGCTGGATGTTGTATGCGGGGTTACCCCTGGCAAGGACATCGACCACTACCCGCGCGGTGTCGAGCGAGGTATAACACGGTATTCGCCTCTCCGCCGCCGCCCGCCGGATATAGAAACCGTCTCTGAGCACGCTCCCGCTCCCGGTCACTGTATTGATGACGCCATTCACCATGCCACCCGTGATGGCATCCACAACATTCGGGTGACCTTCGCTCAGTTTCTTTGTAATGAGCGTTACTGGCAAACCCAATCCGCTCAACATTGCCGCCGTGCCCTCCGTGGCGTAAAGTTTATAGCCCGTAGAAGCCAGCTTCTTGATGATAGGTACCGCTTCCGGCTTGTCACGGTCGGCGATACTCATCAGCACGGCACCCTCCGGAGGTAACATCAACCCGGCGGCGAGCAACGCCTTGGTGAGCGCCGATTCAAAGGTATAATCGATGCCCATTACCTCACCGGTCGATTTCATCTCAGGTCCGAGGTGAGTATCGACGCCGGTGAGCTTGGACATCGAAAATACTGGCGCTTTTATTGCCACCAGCTTCCGCCGTTTGTAGAGTCCCGTTTCATACCCTTGTTCTTTCAGCGATTTGCCCAGCATAACGTTCACCGCGACTTTAACCAGCGGCACACCGGTGACTTTCGAGATGAAGGGGACGGTACGGCTTCCCCTCGGGTTCACTTCCAGCACATAGACCGAGGCTTTCCCCACCGGATGGTCGGGCATCAGCACAAACTGGACGTTCATCAAACCTTTGACCTTCAACCCAAGTCCTATCCGTACTGTATAATCGATAATCGCATCCACTTCAGCCGCGGTAAGGTTAACCCCCGGATAGACTGCCATCGAATCTCCGCTATGCACCCCCGCCCGTTCGATATGCTCCATCAAACCGGGAATCAGCACCGTCTCACCGTCACAGATGGCATCCACTTCCGCTTCTTTCCCTTCCATGTACTTATCGATAAGCACGGGGTGACCGGTGTTAAGCTCGGCGGCGACATTGACGTAGTGCACGAGTTCCGAGGCATTATGAACAATCTCCATTGCCCGCCCGCCCAGCACATAGCTCGGCCGCACCAGTACCGGGTAGCCGATGAGCTTGGCGACGTTCATAGCCTCTTCGATATTGGTGACGCCAGCGCCGGGAGGCTGGGGAATACCTAAACCGGAGAGGAAATTTTCAAAACGCCGGCGGTCTTCGGCGAGGTCGATTGTTTCCGCACTACTACCGAGGAGCGGCATACCGTTACGGGCAAGCGGCTCGGCGAGGTTGATTGCCGTCTGCCCTCCGAACTGGACGATGGATGCCGTCCTGCCGTTACCGTCACCGCCATTGCCTCCGTTTTCATTCTCCAGGATGTCGCGCAGGCTCTCTTCGTCCAGCGCTTCGAAGTAAAGGCGGTCGCTGGTATCAAAATCGGTGGAGACGGTCTCCGGGTTTGAGTTCACCATGATGCTCTGGTAGCCTGCTTTTTGCAATGCCCAGGCGGAATGCACCGAGCAGTAATCGAACTCAATTCCCTGCCCGATGCGTATCGGACCGGAGCCGATAACCAACGCTTTACTCCGGTCTGAAGGCAGGGCTTCGTTTTCACTTTCGTAAGTGCTATAAAAATAAGGCGTAGCGGCATCGAACTCGGCGGCACAGGTATCCACCATCTTGTACACCGGCTTGATGTTCCAATCGTGCCGCAGTTTGCGCACCTGCTCCGGTAAATGGTCGGCGAGCGTGCCAATCATCTCGTCGGAAAAGCCAAGTCGCTTTGCTTCGAGCAGAAGTTCGGGTGTGAGCGGTTGTCCCAGGAGACGTTTTTCCATATTGACGATGTTTTGTAGCTTGTTGACGAACCAGAGGTCGATGTGGGTGCGCTCGGCGATTCTCCCGGCAGTGATGCCCCGCCGTAAAGCCGCCATCATCGCCCAGAGCCGCAAGTCGGTTGGCTCCAGCGGATAAGAATTTACATCCGAGCCGAGCACCCACTTACGGTCTTCCCACAGCAAGGATTTCTTGCCGAATTCCAGACTGCGTACGGCTTTTTGCAGGGCGGCTTCGAAGGTGCGGTCGATTGCCATTACTTCGCCGGTAGCTTTCATCTGCGTACCGAGGAGACGGTCGCCGGAGGCGAACTTATCAAAGGGCCAGCGCGGGATTTTCACCACGCAGTAATCGAGCGCGGGCTCGAAACAGGCGAGCGTCTTGCCGGTCACGGCGTTGGGGATCTCATCCAGCCGTTTGCCCACGGCAATCTTGGCGGCAACGCGGGCGATGGGATAGCCGGTGGCTTTGCTCGCCAGTGCCGAAGAGCGGCTCACCCTGGGATTGACCTCGATGACGTAGTAGTGCTGGCTCTTCGGGTCGAGAGCGTACTGTACGTTGCACCCGCCTTCGATACCGAGTGCGCGGATGATTTTGAGGCTGGCGGTGCGCAACATCTGGTACTCTTTATTGGTCAGGGTCTGGCTGGGCGCCACCACGATGCTATCACCGGTGTGGATACCCATCGGGTCGATGTTCTCCATATTGCAGACGGTGATGCAGTTATCGGCGCCGTCACGCATGACCTCGTACTCGATTTCCTTCCAGCCCGCCACCGATTCCTCAACGAGTACCTGGTGAATGGGGCTGGCAGAGAGGCCCGAGTTGAGCACGGTTTCAAGCTCATTCCAGTTGGTGGCGAAACCGCCGCCCGTTCCCCCCAGCGTATAGGCAGGGCGGATAACCACCGGCAGGCCGATTTGCCGCGCCACGCGCCTGCCCTCTTCCGGCGTGTTCACCGTCTCACTGCGCGGTACCGGCTCGCCGATTCTTAGAAGCAGTTGTTTGAACAGCTCGCGGTCTTCAGCGTTACGAATTGTCTGTATGGATGTACCCAGGACACGAACGTTATACTTTTCCAGCACGCCGGCATCGGCGAGGTCCACGGCAAGGTTGAGTCCCGTCTGCCCGCCGAGGGTGGGGAGGAGACCATCCGGGCGTTCACGCTCGATGATGCGGGTAACGGCTTCTACCGTAAGCGGCTCGATGTAGACAATATCCGCGATGTCTTCATCCGTCATGATGGTGGCGGGGTTAGAGTTGACAAGCACGGAAATGACGCCTTCTTCCCGCATGGCTTTGCACGCCTGGGTACCGGCGTAATCAAACTCCGCCGCCTGCCCGATGATTATGGGTCCCGAGCCTATGATAAGGACTTTAGAGGGTTTAGTGTGTATGGTCATTCCTTTCCTTGCGTCTAACTGTCATTCTGAACCCTTCGGAACTGGCATTACTCAGGGTAAACTGCGTGAAGAATCTCCGTGCCTGCTGAATACTCTGAATACTATTACTCCCACGGTGACAAATCTTCTTGCCCTTGTTACTTTTTTTCCTCCAGTAAGGTTGGGTCTTCCTGCTTATTTGCAGGAGATTCTTCGTTCGTCTCACGACTCTGTCGCGTTACTCCTCAGAATGACAGGGAGGCATAGAATAATGTCATTCTGAGGTTACGAAGTACCCGAAGAATCTCCGTGCCTGCTGAATACCTTTCTGCCACGCTTAATTACTGGCTTCTCTATATTTTGTATTCCTTCTGGGAGTTCCATTAACTCCAGACTCAAGTCTTTCCATTCTGGATTCATCGATTCTATAAGCTCAATCTTCCGTTCTCTTCCCCAGCTCTTGATTTGCTTTTCACGCATTATTGCCGACTCTGCAGTCCCACCCGCCTCAAAGTAAACAAGCCTGTCAATGTTATAACGCTTTGTAAACCCGTCCGTTATCTTCTGTTTGTGTTCAGCTACCCGCCGCAACAGGTCGTTGGTAACACCGATGTACAACGTACTCGACCTGTTACTCATGATATAGACGTAATAGTCCTTCACCGTTTTTACACTCTATATTTTGCCACTGGTGTCATTGCTAATCACAGGGAGGCATAGAATAATGTCATTCTGAGGTTACGAAGTACCGGAAGAATCTCCGTGCCTACTGAATACCACTACTCTCCCCTTGACTAATCTTCTTGCCTTCACTACTTTTTACATTCTTTAGGGCAGGGGTTTCCTGCTTATCTGCAGGAGATTCTTCGTTCGTCCCACGACTCTGTCGCGGTACTCCTCAGAATGACAACATGCATTAGAGTTTAGTATTTAGAGTTTAGAATTTTCTCCTATCATCTCCAGAAATCTATCGAATAAATACCGGTTGTCCATTGGCCCCGGTGAATCTTCAGCGTGGTACTGGATGGCGAAGATGGGCAGTTCTTTATGCCGTAAGCCCTCTACCGTGCCGTCGTTCAGATTGATATGCGTCACCTCCAGCCCGTTCTTCATCGTGTCCGGGTCGACGGCGTAACCGTGATTCTGCGCTGTGATGTGGACGCGCCCTGTCGCAAACTCCTTGACCGGGTGATTCCCGCCGCGGTGACCGAACTTGAGCTTGAAGGTCTTCGCTCCGAACGCCCGCGCGATAAGCTGGTTGCCGAGGCAAATGCCCATAATGGGTTTCTTCCCTACCAACCCACGTACCGTATTCACCGCGTAGTCCAGCAGGACCGGGTCGCCGGGACCGGGCGAGAGCAAAATACCATCCGGGTTCAAGTCCAGTATCTCGGATGCTGTTGCCGCACAGGGTACTACAGTTACTTTGCACCCCCTCGCTCGTAAAAGCCGCAGGATGTTCCGTTTCAAGCCGCAGTCCATTACAACCACGTGATTGCTCTTTGGTTCGGGACTGTCTTTTGCCCACTCATACGGTAAAATGGTGCTCACCTGCTTTACGAAATCGATACTGCCGTAATCGGGTTGTTTCTTCAG
>JAUYDN010000022.1 GCA_030691775.1 Dehalococcoidia bacterium | reverse complement strand
TCTCCGCAGAGAAGGGGAAGAACTCTTTTGAGAAGGGCTGACGCCCCTCTCAACTCCCTTGTGCAAGTTGGCGGTCATCTTGCTTGCCCACCGCTTTGCCACCATCATTTTCATATTCCATATGTGGCGCCACGCAACCCTTGTGTAATTGTCAAGTTATTTCGGAGACATTACAGTAGCTTCCCGCGAAACAAACAAAAACCCTCACAATCTCCCCTGTATCAAGTACGGGGGAGAAGATACCATTTCCCCCTTTGGCAAAGGGGGAGGCGTTGCCTCAAATGTCATTCTGAGTCCCGATGCTTCGGCACGATTCATCGGGAGAACGAAGAATCTCCAGCACCTACTCAGTAGGCACGGAGACCCTTCGCTACGTTCAGGGTGACAAGGATGCATTGGGGTTTTGGGGCAAAGCCCAAAGGGGGACTGAAGGGGGTTTTTCCTTACATTCGTGTAAGTTTCGCGGATGCCTCACCTCATCCCTGTCACACGGTAACAGCAAACCGTAGCCGGGTCACTATCCTGAGGAATGAGTCCTGCCCCCGCCAAAAGAATAATATCTAACCGGACGTTAAGCGGAGAAGATTTAACCGGAATCGCTATTCAATAACTTCGGTCGGTTTCTTGCCAGCGGTGATATTTTCACCCAGGTTCTTCGGGGACATCCTGCCGGCGGAGACCACCATCTTCAGGGCATCTTCCACCGTGATGCTGGTGCGGATAATATCTTCTTCCCGGACAATCTCCAGGAAACCGGTGGTGGGGTTGGGAGAGGTGGGAATAAAGACATTGATTACTTTCCGACCGTCTTCATCGGTTGTCTCGTTAGTGACAAACCCGATTGTCTTCATACCTTTTGCCGGGAATTCCACGAGCACCACATGCATAAAACCGGTTGCTTCCGGGTTGGAAAAGCTCTGTGCTACCTCTTTCAAAGCGACATAGAGCCGGCGGGCGATGGGAACTCTACCCAGCATGCGCTCGCTCCACCTTACTATCCTGCGCCCGACGACGTTGGTCATAATGGCGCCGACAATAAATATCAGGACGATAATAATGCCGAAACCAACGCCCTGGATGGGGCGTCCGAAAACCTGCTGTATAAGAGGTTGGAGCCAGCCATCGATGTTGGTGAACAACCAGTAAAATATCCAGATGGTCAACCCGATGGGCACGGTGACAAGCAGACCGGCAATAAAAATGGTGCGCGTCTTTTTTAACACCCATTTCCAGGCTTTATTCGTTGTGTTGTTCATATATACCTGTGGGCTTTTTTTTACCCAATAATAATAGCAGAAAAGACAGAACTCTGGATTCCCAGCAGGGTACCGTACATTATGGGTCCCTTTCCTTCTTTTTTCGAATTCCGAGAATCAGATGCTCTGGATTTCCGAACGCAGTGTCTGTGTTCCATCCGGTGGGCTTTACCTCAAAAGTCGAGTAGCCTTGTCACCCTGACCCCCTCTGGTGGGGAGAAAGGGGGGTCGATTATTGAAATTTGTGATTTGGACTTTTTCTCTAAAAGGGTCTCCCTGCCTGCTGAGTAGTGTCGGAGATTCTTCGTTCACCCGACTCCGTCGGACTCCTCAGAATCGAACATGTCGACACCGTTGACACCACGCAGTATGAAAAAACCAGCATCCCTTTGTCATTCCCGCCCCCGCATCCAGTGCGGGGCAGGCTCCGAGCGGGAATCTATCGTTCCACCTGCCACGGATAACCTGTCTCTCTAATCCTAACGGAATTTCGTAGGGATAATGACTTCCTCGCCCCACCCTGAGATCCTTCCCTTCGGCTCCGCTCAGGGTAAACTGTCGTCCCCGTATACGGTAGGCGCTACCGTCAAGTACGGGGCAGGCTCTTCGGAAGTATGGCGGTACGGACTCCTCCAGGATGACAAGCAAGGCTACTTTCATAGTAGTGACATTCAGGGCAACGCCATCCGCGTGAAAAAGGGGGGCTTAAGCCCTGGTTATGGTGGTTTGAGATTTTCTCTTGTGAACGGATTTCCTTCCCGCGTGAAGTCCGGCTGGTAGCTATCGGGAGCATCCAGTTCCTGGAACCAGCCATTCTCCATCCCCAGCCGCTCCAGCAGACCCATTACCCTGTTATATTCATCAATGTTGATTCGCCGTGTGAGGGCGGGGTATCGAGGGGCACGGTGGGCGGGGTAATACTGCGCCATAATGCTCAGGTGGGCTTCCGGGGATATCTCTTCCGCCAGCCATGCCAGCGACGCCTCACTACCAGCCAGCCCCTCCGGGAGGATGAGGTGGCGCATAATCAACCCTTTCTTTGCAACGCCATCATTATCCAGCTTAAGATTCCCCACCTGACGGTACATTTCTTCGATGGCGGCGCGGTTCGCCTCGACGTATCCTTTTACGTGCGAGTATTTTCTGGCGATTTCATTGTCTGCGTAGCGGATATCCGGCAGGTAGATATCGATAATGCCTTCCAGTAGTTTCAGTGTTTCCACAGTCTCATAGCCGCCGGTGTTGTAAACGAGAGGCACCCTTAAGCCCATCGGCACAGCTTCCAGCACCGCCCG
>JAUYDN010000204.1 GCA_030691775.1 Dehalococcoidia bacterium | reverse complement strand
CAGTTCATCAGGTACCGTTTGGCATGGGCGCTATTCTCAATCTCCCTGGCATGTGCCTGTGCACCGACTATATCAGCTACCACCCTGCCGCCGGAGCCGCCCGGTTTAGGGAAAGAATCATTAGTCCTGGAAAGCACCAGCATTACTTCCGAATTGAACTGGCGGGCGAGTGCCACAGCGTGTGGTAATGATTGGGCGCTCAAGCGCGAGCCGTCCAGAGGAACAACGATGCGTTTGAACAAGCTGAGCTCCTGAGTCTGGCAGTCGGTCGGACTAACCGCATATTATGATTCAAATACTCAACTATGTCAAGAAGGTCGTGTGTGAGACATCCGCGAAACTAAAACATATGTAGGAAAAACCCCCTTCAGTCCCCCTTTACGAAAGGGGGAAATTGTATCCTCTCCCTTTGTAAAGAGCCTGCCCCGTATGAGCGACTTCATCGCCATCCGCCTGAGGCGGACTTGATACGGGGGAGATTGTGATGGTTTTCAGTTGTTTCGCGGGAAGCCCTGTGTGGTCTTGCTCAGAAAATCAAGGTCGATGTGCTATAGTATCTTTATGACCGGTGAGCGCATTACCGCTTCCGCCATTATGGACGGTTTGAATACCCGCGTTATCGGGCGGCGACTGCTCATCTTTGAATCTATTTCTTCGACGATGGTTGTCGCCCGAAAAGAGGCGCTGGAAAAAGCCCCGGAGGGCACAGCAGTTATCGCGGAGCGGCAGACGGCCGGGAGAGGCCGGTTGAAGCGTGCCTGGCTCACCCCGGAAGGCAATATCGCCGTCTCAATAGTTCTTTATCCACCACTTGAGTGCCGCAATGCTCTCATCATGCTCGCTTCGCTGGCGGTACTGAACGCCATCCAGTCGGTCACAGGTCTTGCCTGCCATCTTAAATGGCCTAACGATGTGCTGATTCGTGGTAAGAAGGTCTGCGGCGTCCTGATCGAGACGAAAATGCGCGCGGATAAGCTCGATTACGCCATTCTCGGCATCGGCATCAATGTGAATATGCGGTTGGCTGAGCACGCTGAGATACAGGCAATCGCCACCAGCCTGGCTGACGAGCTTGGTAAGACAGTATCGCGGGTCACTATACTGCGCCACCTGTTTATAGAGTTGGAACGCCTCTATACCGGACTGCTTTCCGGCAAATTGCTCTATGACGAATGGCGCCGCAACCTGGCAACCATCGGTAGACCGGTAACGGTCCATTCCGGTGATGATGTTAGCCACGGCACCGCCGAATCGGTCTCCGAAGACGGCAGTCTGCTCCTGCGTTGTGAAGACGGTAGCCTGCGGAGAATCACCATCGGCGATGTGAGCCTGCGGGAGCAAACAAAAGAAAACGGGTAGCCGTTAACGGTTACCCGTCGTCTTTACGATTGCTTCCGCGCCGTGAAAAAGTTATTTCTTTTCTTTATCCGAATAAGCGGCAAACGCCCGCAACATCTCCATCGGGATGGGGAAAAGAATGGTGCTGTTCTTGTCCGCGGCGATTTCCGTTAAAGTCTGCAGATAACGTAACTGGAGTGCGGCCGGCTCTTGAGCGATGATTTTTGCCGCATCCGCGAGCTTCTGTGAAGCCTGGAACTCACCTTCGGCGTGGATAATCTTGGCACGCCGTTCCCGTTCCGCCTCCGCCTGGGCCGCCATACTGCGCCGCATCCCTTCCGGCAGTTCCACGTCCTTGATTTCCACCGTGCTGACCTTGATGCCCCACGGGTCCGTATGCTCGTCGATGATTTTTTGGAGAGCCTGGTTGAGCCGTTCGCGCTGGGTAAGCAATTCGTCAAGCTCGGATTGACCGAGCACGTTCCGCAGAGTCGTCTGCGCAATCTGGGAAGTCGCCCAGCGGAAATTCTCCACCTTGACCACGGAGTCTACCGGATTGACCACCCGGAAATAGACAACAGCGTTCACGCGTACCGTAACATTGTCCCGCGTGATAACGTCCTGCGGGGGCACGTCCATGGTGATGACACGCTGGTCGACAACCATTGTCTTGTCAAAACCGAGCGGCAGGACAAGAACGAAACCCGGACCACGGGGACCCGCCAGTCGTCCCAGTCGGAAGACCACGATCCGCTGGTATTCCCGGACAATGCGCACCGAGGAAATGATAATCAGAAAGACCACGATGATGATGCCGATGATGATGGTGGTAGTGCTCATTTATTACCCTCCTTTTTTTCTCTGGTGACAAACAGCTTCAAGCCGTCAACTCTCTTTATGATAACCGCCTCTCCTGCTTCAACCCGTCCCTCTTCAGAAACCGCCGTCCAGAGCTCGCCCCGGTAGAATATCACCCCTTCCGGCGCGAGTGCCTCCCTGACGGTCACGGTCTCATCGACCATTTCTTCGTAACCGGTCTGGGGTTTTAGTTGACGCAATTTGGTCAGCTTATAGATTATAAAAGTAAAGAACGCCGCAACGCAAATCGCCACCACTGCAATCAGCCACGGACTCACCTGGAACATAGGTCCTCCTTTGAAAAGAATGAGCGCGCCAATCACCAGGGAAATAATGCCGCCGATACCCGCCGCCCCGAAACCGGGCACCACCAGCGCTTCGATAATGAACAGTATAAACGCCAGTGCGATGAGCAGTATCCCGGCGATGTTGACCGGCAGGTTCCCCAGTGAGAACAGGGCAAAGATAAGGCTAATGCCTCCGAAGACACCCGGGAATATCAAGCCGGGGTTGGTTATTTCCACCCAGAGACCGATGCCCGCCAGTCCAAGCAATATGAAAGCGACATTCGGGTCGCTGATGGCGAGCAGGAGCTCTTCCGTCCAGGTCATATCCAGGAAACGCGTGACCACGGAACCGGTATCGAGCTTTGCTTTAGCACCGCTGGCGAGGACAATTTCGCGACCATTAATATCTTTGAGAAGGGTATTCAAGTCCCGGGAGACAATATCGATGACTTTCAGGTCGAGCGCTTCGGTTTCGGTGGCGGAGACAGCTTCCCGCACTGCCTTTTCCGCCCAGTCCACATTCCTGCCCCGCGTGCCGGCAAGCGAGCGGATATAGGCGGCGGCATCGTTCATTACCTTTTCACGCATCGTTTCCGAAATTTCCTGCTCGCCGCCAGAGCCAATCGAGACCGGGCTTGCCGCACCGATGGCGGTATTCGGTGCCATCGCGGCGATGTGGGCGGAAACGGTGATAAAGACCCCGGCAGAAGCCGCCCTCGCCCCGGACGGCGAAACGTAGACCACCACCGGCACCTTTGCGTTGACGATGTCCTGCACCATATCGCGCATCGCAGTATCAAGTCCGCCGGGCGTATCAATCTGCACGATGCAGGCTACCGCGCCGGTGTTCTCTGCCTCAAGGATGCCGCGCTCCAGGTAATCCGCCATAACCGGGTTGATAATACCTTTTACTTTGAGAACGACTACGGATGGCTCCTTTGCCAGAACCATATTCACAACAAGGCTGGTGAGTAAAACGACGAGAAGAATGGCGAATACCGCTATGCGAAAAAATCGGAAAACCCGCAGAATCATACTAGTGATTATATATCCAACACGCTGGCTATTCAATTGTATGTGGTGATTATTTTCTGTATACAGGTACTCTGTTTATGTAAATTTGGCAGTCTCTCCTGTACACCGTAGAACGTGATAAGATTTATCAAAAGTAACATGATACTTGAGATTGTCCGAAAATTGCCTGGATTGTCGGGTCAAGCCCGACAATGACAAAGAGGGGTGTTGGATTCCAGCCGGAGTTTACCCCGTACTCTGATACGGGGCTGGTATGACATATTTGGTGAGTGGCACCCTTATTTTCATAGAGTTGTAGGGTGGGTTAGCCATCCGATTTATCGGTGGCGTAACCCACCGAAAACGAAGCCTTACAGGTGGGTTTCTCCTGGTTATACCAGCTCTTACCCACCCTTGTATGTTGCA
>JAUYDN010000126.1 GCA_030691775.1 Dehalococcoidia bacterium | reverse complement strand
AACCAGACGCGGCTCGTATCCAATCAACAGAAGACAGATAGGACTGCCCTGTCCTTCGACGATGGCATTGGTTGCCAGTGTAGATGACAGGGAGACCAGTTCAATCTCGGAAGCGGGCACGATAAGCACCGCTCGTACCGCCGCCTCGATGCCGATAGATAACCTGTGCCTGGTAGTGGGTGCCTTGGCGGTAGCTACCACACCCCGTTTCTTATCGAAAAGGACAGCATCGGTATATGTGCCGCCGGTGTCAATACCAAGAAAAATCGTAGTACCTCCTGATTTCAATGTCAAAGGTCAAAACCATAGCTCAAAGCTTAAAGTTTCCCCTTCCTGCTATCCCCACAGTTTTAACTTCTAACATTTAATTTTAACTTTTGAGATTTGAGTTTTGACTTATCGTCTGTCTCTGCCGGAATGCGCGGATGTACCTCAGGGCATACCTGTCCCGCCCCAGTAGCAGGTCGGTTGCCAGGATATACGGCCGCACTTTTTCCACGTGCACATAAGGGCAGGAGACACCCGCTTCGATTGCGAGCGCGAGGAAGGTGCTGTTCAGCACGTCCCGGTCAGGCAATCCGTGCGAGATGTTACTGGCTCCCAGCGTTTGATTAACACCCAGCTTCTCTCTGACCAGGCGGATTGCGTCCAGTGTCACCAGAGCCGCTTTGGTATCGGTTGCCACCGTCATCGTCAGGCAATCGATAATCACATCCTCTTTCGGTATGCCCGCCGCCATTGCGCGCTCGACTATTTTACGGGCGATTTCAAGGCGCTGTTCCGCTGTGGGGGGAATCCCCTTCTCATCGCACGTAAGTCCGATGACAGCGGCTTTATACTTTTTCACCAGCGGTAATACCTCTGCAAACGAACGCTCTTCACCGCTTATGGAATTCACAATTGCCTTGCCTTTGTAGACTGCCAGCGCGGCTTCGAGCGCGGCAAGGTTTTTGCTATCCAGGCTAAGCGGGACATCGACTGCATCCATCACCGCCCGGACGAGCGCAGGCAGAACTTTTTCCTCATCCACGCCGGAAGCTCCCGCGTTGACATCGAGAATATCCGCCCCAGCGTTTACCTGTGCCTGCGCGTCCTGCCGCACAAGTTCCATGTTGCCGGACTGTAACGCGGCGGTTAACTTCTTTCTCCCGGTAGGGTTGATACGGTCGCCGATAAGCACAGTCGCACCTTTAAAACTGATAACGACCTCTTTAGTCGAGCTTGAAACCCTCGTTTCCATATTCACGAACCTCAAATAGATTTGACAATAAGAACGTATTGACTAAAGAGGCGATTTCTTGCCCCGGGAAATACGATATTTCCCCAGATGGGTGGTCTCTGCCAGTGTCTGCGTAAACCCGGGTACACCCGCAAGCTCCAGGTAATGCGTCCGTGCGGCAATATCCTGCGCCCGTTTCCTTTCCTTCCGCGAAAGGAGTGCCAGCCGGGCACCGGTGCCCGCGGCGTTCCCCACCTGCCGGTATCGTCGCAGTGGAAGGGACGGT
Source organism: Dehalococcoidia bacterium (assembly GCA_030691775.1). Classification (GTDB taxonomy): domain Bacteria; phylum Chloroflexota; class Dehalococcoidia; order Dehalococcoidales; family Fen-1064; genus JAURWL01. Next base: position 11,143 of record JAUYDN010000126.1, on the reverse strand, counting down.
AACATCCCGATTGAAATGGCACTGGCAATATCGATATACGAGCCGAAAGCCCCGGCAACGATAACGCGCGTGATTTCTTCTTCCCGTAAACCAGCATTTTCAAGCAGTGCCAGGATGCCCGTCCGTATCGCCGCTTTCGCGAGTTGAAGCTCGCGGACATCCCCCTGGGTGATGACGATTTCACGGTTGTCTCCCTTTGCCTCTACCAGGACGAACTCCCGCCCGTTGCCGCCGTCACGCACCCACCGGTGTGAAGTCTGTATACGCCCGCGCTCATCGACAATGCCGGCGCGGTACATCTCCGCGAGGCTGTCCAGTATCCCCGACCCGCAAATCCCGATAGGCGGCGCGCCATCGATGGTCTGGTACTGGATGGTGCCGTCCGAGATTCGTACCCTCTCGATAGCGCCAGGCATTGCCCGCATGCCATGCCGGATATGACCGCCTTCAAAAGCAGGTCCGGATGCACAGGATACAGCGGTTATCTTGCCACCTTGAGAGAGCGACACTTCGGTATTCGTGCCGATATCGATGGTGAGAACAGCGCCTTTCCGGTACCGCCACGGTTTGGTTGCCACCAGGACCGCCACGTGGTCAGCGCCCACAAACCCGGCAATGTTCGGTAATAGGTGCACGTAACCACCCGGTGTAATACGGAGACCGAGATTCGATGCTTTGACATCGATGGCAGAACTGACGGCGGGTACAAAGGGCGAGCGCGAAAGCTGGTCTACTGCCAGTCCGAGGAACAGGTGATGCATGGCGGTGTTTCCGACCAGCACCGTTTCGAGGACTTGCCCCGGCTGAGTCCCGGTTTCCCGGCACATTTCTTCAATCATAGAATTGAGGGAGCGGACGACGGTTTCCTGTAATTGGTGTGCGGCATCTGCCGATTTCATCGCGGAACTCAGGCGGCTGATAATGTCGTCACCGAAGCCGACCTGGGGGTTAGTAGCGCCACGTTTTGCCAGGGTCTTGCCCGAATCCAGGTCCACCAGGTAAGCCGCAATCTTGGTGGTGCCGAGGTCTACTGCCAGACCCACTCTCCGTGACGGGTACCGGTCGAGCGCAATCAGTTCTTCACTTCGCACCGCCACCTGGCATTCCCAACCGAGCTCCCGCACTCGCATGGAAAGCTGGCGCAAGACGGTGAAATCGACCAGCGTGCAGGGCTTGACCAGTTGCTTGTTCAGTGTCTGCACAACCCTGTCCGCATCGCCGAGCATATCGGTGAGGGAAGGTGGCGTCATACTCACGCGGTATGAGTCCACCACCGGGTCCGGGCGCACCTCCACATGGAGTCCTTCCACCTGTGTGCGCTGTGGCGCGGAGAGAGATTCCGGTGGGATTTCTATCTTGATATTACCAGCCGGATAAGTCTGACACGCGAGTCGCCAGCCGTTCTTGAGGTCGGAGGGAGAGAGATACCCATGCTCTTGCGTTGTAACCGGTGAGACGTGCCCATTGAGCACCCGTACACGGCAATTGCCGCAGGTCCCAGCGCCGCCGCAAACACTATTAATGCCAACACCAAGCTGGCGCGCGCAGTCCAATAATGATTTACCGGCAGGGCAATGCCCGTGAATACCTACTGGCTGAAATTCAATGGTGTAACTCTCCGCCTCGCTCCTCACAGGCATGTTATTCCAGTACCCCCTCGACGATAAGCTCGGCGATTTCATCGTCCGGAACGTGCAGGATATTTTTCATCACATACTCGTTGTGTTCGCCGAGAAGAGGAGCCCGCCTGACTTCGAAGTTCGTTTTCGACATGCGGAAAGCGGGCGCTACAGCGCGGTGCTTACCTACCTCCGGATGGTCGAGCACCTGGTAGAAATTGCGGTGCTTCATCTGCGGGTCCCGTTCGTAAAGGTCAACCGAATCCTGAATGATTCCGGCCGGCACACCCGCCTTCTGGAGGAGATTCATCACCTCTTCCGGCGTACAGGTCAGCGTCCATCGCTCGACCAGGCTGTCCAGCTCGTCCTCGTTCTGTTTCCGGATTGCCAGTATGCGGAAACGTGAATCGTTAGCCAGTTCCGGATGTTCGGAAACACGGCAGAAGCTTTTCCATTCTTCATCAGAAAAAACAGCGATAACGCACCAGCGGTCGTTGCCTTTACAGCGGTAAGCCCCGTGCGGCGCCGCTTCCCGGTGGCGGTTCCCCATCGGCGACGCGATTGTACCGTTAACCGCATAATCAAGCAACACCGGGGTGAGAAAATGCATACAGCTTTCAATCTGGGCGGCATCGATATACATACCTTTGCCCGTGCGCCGCCGGTATTCGAGCGCCCCCAGCAACGCCATCTGATTGATGTGCGGTGAAATAAAATCGGTGTAATACCCTAAAAATGCCGGACCGCGGTCTTCATATCCTGTAATCTGGTTGAACCCTGTCAGGGCAGTCAGGTGCTGGCCGAACCCGCGGAGTTTCAGGTAAGGTCCGGATTGCCCCATCATCGCCGAACTCATCATGATGACGCGGGGGTTGATTTGCCGCAGAACATCATACCCGAGTCCCATCCTCTGCATTGCACCGCCCGCGAAGTTATCGATGACGATATCCGCCCAGGCCGCGAGTTTCTTCACGAGTTCTGTTCCCTTCGGCTTTGCCAGGTTTACAGCCAGGCTCATCTTGGAGGTATTGACCTCATTGAAATGACCGTCGCGATTGAAACCGGGGATGTTGTCTTTAAACGGCGGCACGGCGGCGCGTTCCACGTCCGGGCGTGTCCTGCCTTCGATTTTAATGACCTCGGCGCCGAAGTCCGCCAATAGCTTGGTGGTGATAGGTCCAACGTACGCCCAGCAGAAATCGGCAATCTTGATGCCCTCAAGCGGTAATCGTGTTGGTTTTCCGGTAGCGCGTGTGGATACAACCGGCCGTTTTTCATTGAGCACCTCCCGGTTGTGTTGCCCGATGAGCGGCGCCCTGCGCAGAGTCACCGGTTCAGCCTCAGTAGAGCGGAAAACCGGTCCCGGATACCGGATAGTCTTACCTATTTCCGGATGGTTTATCTCTACCCAGGACTTTCTCTCAAGCAGGTGCGGGTCTTTGAGGATGTCCACCGCGCTGGCAACCGGGTATAACATCAGGTTGCGCTTCACGGCGCCCTCGAATAGCTCTGCCTTGGTATGTTTCATAAAGAACCGGACGGTAGGTTCTTTGACCGCTTCCGCCAGCTTCTCCAGCCTGTCGAAGTCCTCGTCCGTGACTACACCCAGCCCCACCCAATCCGTCGTGCTGATGACAGTGTCCCGGAGCCCATCCTCTTCCACCCACTGTACGAACGGTTTGACCCCGAGCTCAGCCGCGGGACCGTAGGCGTAGACCCAGATTACGTGCCCGTCTTTGCAGTGCCAGATGTAGGTGATGGGAACGTTACGGAGGTTCAGCCACTCGCCGCGTTTCAAAGGAATGCCGAGCATATCATACTTGGTGGTCATATCCAGCCGGGCGACCGCTTCCTGGATGGAAACATCAACGTGTTGACCTTTGCCGGTTATCGCCCGGTATTGCAGGGCAACCAGCGCCCCGACTGCCGCCTCTGAAGCCGCGTGGAGGTGCGCTTGCGCTGTATTACCGATACGGAGAGGCGGACGGTCCGGGTCACCGAACACATACATATAGCCACCCATCGCCCAGCCAACGATATCCGGTCCTTTATAGTCCCTGTAGGGACCGGTCTGCCCGAAGGGAGTAACCGAGACCAGGATAAGACCGGGATTAACCGCTTCGAGCCGGGTGTAACCCAGCCCCAGCTTTTCAAGATAGCCAGGCGCAAAGGACTCGAGCAGGAAATCCGCCCCCGAGACGAGTTGCAGGAAAGTGTTCCGCCCCTGCTCTGATTCCAGGTCGAGGGTGATACCACGTTTGCTGTTGTTATATGCCCACCATAACAGGCTCTTCTCCGGCTCCCGGGAGTTACCGTAGAAAGGACCCGTCTTACGACCCGGGTCGCCGGCGGGCGGTTCAACCTTGATAACATCCGCACCCAGGTCGCCGAGGAGTTTACCGCACAGCCATGCCTTTTCATCCGTGAGGTCCAGCACCCGGTACGGTGAGAGCATACCCTGGTTTGTTGAAGGCGACTGACTCACGCTCTTTCCTCCTCTGCTTTGTGGCTTAGAACTGTGCCGTTTTCATTTCCGGTGTACGTGCTAGTGTAGTGTCTCAATAACATCTTTACAATTTTGAGGACAGATGCCAGTTCTTAAATAGTGCCTCATCCCCTTACCCCTTCTCCGCAGAGAAGGGGTAAAACTCTTTTGAGAGGGGCTGACGCCCCTCTCAACTCTCTTGTGCAAGTTGGCGGTCATCTTGCTTGCCTACCGCTTTGCCACCATCATATATTTCGTCTGTGGCGCGCCACACTCCGTGTATGATTGTCAAGTTATTTCGGAGACACTCCACTAGTACTTAGTTGCAGAAATCAGCATTATTATGTTCACGCTCAATAAGTTAATTTTCACGCTTAAAGAATAGCATACGCATTTTCGCAAGTAGGTACTAGATATTCATTGCCTATTAAAATTACGTATGGTGAGGGTTATATTCTCTGGCTGTGTCTATCATCATTTTCAGGTTTTCAAATTTCGAATCTACTGGCACACCACAGCCTACCCCGAGGATAAGACCCCCACCTTTCCCGACCACATCGATGAGCTTGCGGCAATACGCACCCACCTCTTCCTTCGTGCCGAGGGAAAGCAGGGACGGCGCAACATCGCCCATAATACAGCAGGTATCACGCAGGATTTCTTTTGTTTTGAAAATGTCCGTCTTGCTGTCGAGCTGGATAAAGAACTTGCGGTGGGGAAGCTCTTTCAGGTAGGGCATGTTCAACGTCCAGTCCGAATCAAAGTGGAGTATGGGTGTAATGCCTTCATTCACAAAAGCATTGACCATCTTTTTAAGATAGGGAAACTCGAAACGCTCGAAAATCTTCAGCGGGTAGACGAACCCTCCACCCCGCTCCAGGATGACGCTTTTGGTCGGTATGCCGTACGGTCCACCGACGCCTGCGGCTTTACATGCCTTGATGGACAATGTTATCAGGTCGTCTATCATGGCGTCCATAACCGCCTGCACCTTGTCCGGGATACGGTAGAGGTCGACGGTGAACTTTATCATCGTACGGGCGGTGGAAAGCATCATCAGCGGGCTGAAGACATCGCCGCCGCCCTGTACCGGATAACCCATTCTATTCCACATCTCCTGCCCCGGTTTCATCGCCGCCAGCTCTTTCACCGCCCTGGCATCGATGCGCGCCCGGTATTCCGCCGGGTCGTAGCCGCGGAAGCGCGGGTAGAAGTCATCCATGAATTTTATCCAGCCCACTTTGATAATCTGGTCGTAATGTTCGTGGGTCAGGACTTCCACCTCTTCCCACTGGATAACTTCATCCTCAGGAATATCTTTTCCGGGCACACGGATAATCATCGGTGCTTCGAGGATATCCCGTACCCGCGTGGTATTGCCGCCCGCACCAACGAAATCCCACCCACCGAGTTCGTTAAAGACGTCGATAAACAGCGAGCTACCGCTACGTCCACCCAGACCGCGGTTGCGAAAGTAGTCTGCCTGTTTCAGTCCTTTGTAGCGGTAGACGAACTTGTAATCGAGTGAGAGACAGACAGGCGTATGGTCCGGTGGTTTGAGGTCGATTGCCGCTTTCACACGCGCCAGTCGGGTATCGATAGTATCCGCGGTCATAGTGTGCCTCCTTTTCCTGCTGTGTCAGGCTTGTACCGTAGTCTCCTGTACACCGTAATCCTTGAGTTTTTCCGGCTGGTAACGCGCCCGGCGTCCCGGGCACTTTTTCACCGGGCAGAACTGACAGCTTTCAAACCCTTCTTCATTGGCAAAATAGATGCCGGAGCGTGATTTTAGAGGCTTCATCATATAGCTGTCCGTCAACGTCACCCCGATAAGCTTTTCCGTATCCCCGAAGATTGAGAAGAGCGGTCTCTGCTGGGTGATAGGCCAGTCCCCGAACTCGCCGGGGTTCATATGACTGAGTTGTCCGGGGGCATATGTCTCTTTAAGATGGCTGGCGATAAACTGGATGGCGGCGCCCACGGCGAACGTCTTGATTGTTTCCAGACAATACCCGCGCATGACATCGTTCGCCGGAACCACCCATTTATCTATCTCCCGCCCGCAGGTACAAATACACGGGAACGCACGGTTGAGATTAAGCAGGCATTTGCTTAACACGCGGCTCGTGAACCGCACCCCATCGATATCCACCGAGCTCTCATCCACATGCTGGACGTGGGAGACGCGGTAGATGACCCTGGGCCGGGCAATTGCCTGGGCTTGCGTCACCATCTCTTTGACCATATCTTCGATTTGCGCAATCGCTCTTCTGACACGCATCGCCTTCATCACAGCCTCCGGCTCCGGCTTGAAGGGTATGCGGTCGAGAAGAATCACTCCGGTAGTTACAGTGGTACTTTCCATTTCTTTTCCATTACCGGTGCGGGTAGTAGTTCCTGGCAGTATCCATCATCGCCCTGACATTCTCGAACCTGGCATCGATGGGGACCTCGCAACCGGAGCAAAGGATAAAGCCTTCCTTTCCGAGCACGTCAATCAATTTCTCGCAATATTGCACCACTTCATCCTTTGTGCCGAGTTTGGTAAGAGAAGGCGGCACATCACCCATGACACACATGTGCCCTTTGAGTACCTCCCCGGCTTTGAAAATATCCGTAATGCTATCGGTATTACAGATGCATTTTTTCGCCGGCAGGTGTCTGAGATAGGGCAGGTTGAGAGTCCAATCGGTGTCCATATGAAGCCAGCAGTATATTCCATTGTCAACCATAGCATCGACGATTTTCTTGAGCTGGGGAAAGAAAAAACGCTCGTAGGTCTTGAGGTTGTAATATGCCCCCGAGCCCCTTTCCAGCGAGATATGCACCCAGGGCACGCCGGAAGCCTTCGTATCACGAAGGACGTTATCGATAAAATCGGGGACCATCGCCTCCAGCGCCGCCTGTACCTTGTCCGGCATGCGATGCAGGTCCATTGTAAACTGGGGAAAAGTCCGGGCAAGAGATAAGGTCATCTCACAACTTACCACGAGCGCGCCGGCGATGATGGGTATGTTGCGCTGTTTCCAGTAAACGGCATCTTTCAGGTAAATGTCCAGTAGTTCTTTATTACGCCGCTCTATTTCCTCAAGGGAAAGACCCGTAACGCGCGGGAAGTATTCCTCGCAAAAAGCGTTCCAACCTTTGTTGATGATTTTGTCGTAATCTTCAACGGTCATGGTGGTCTGTTCATCGTACTGGACGGAAAACTCTTCGGAAATGCCTTTTTCTCCGGGTAAGACACGCTTGCCCTTGGGGGCATTTGTGCGCCAGGTACTTATCGGCCACGCCAGCCCGGCGACGATTTTACCATCGTAACCGCCCAGGCTATCGAAGTTTTCCCTGATTGCCTCAATCGACTGCCACGTATCCAAATCCTTGATTTTTCTGCTCAGCTTGTATTGCCGCGTGGCAAATTGACCGATGATGGGAATCACCGGCACCCGGTCATATCGTTCCAGTCTGAGGGCCGCCATCACCCTTTGTTCCGGCGTCATCGTTTCCTTTATCATACCTTGCTCACCTGGTCTTTGTCGTTCACTACATTATTCGCATTAGCTATCATGTTGGCACAAACCGAATGGTGGCACAGGCGTCCCTGCCTGTGCGGCTTTTCTCCATCAAACCGCCATCATGTTCGCACAACCGAATTAGCTACCGGTTGCGAATTTCTTGACGCTGTTCATCATCGCCCAGAAGTTTTCGTCTTTTGTATCCGGGGGCACGGCGCACCCGTTGCTCAGTATAAGCCCGGTCCCTTTCCCCACCACCTGTATGAGTTTTTCACAGTAGTCCTCCATTTCTTTAACAGTGCCGTGGGAGGAGATTGACGGCGGCACATCGCCCATAAAACACGTGTGACCTTTCAGTATTTCGTGGGCTTTGAAAATATCGGTGGTGCTATCCGGTTCGCAGATAACCATCGCCCTGGGTAACTCCTTCAGGTAAGGCATATTCAACGTCCAGTCGGTATCAAAGTGGAGCGTGGTAACATAGCCCTCTTTAGCCCACGCCAGCACCATTTTCTTGATGTAGGGCCAGACATACTTTTCGAATATCTTCAGGTTGTAGTATTGCCCGGAACCTCTTTCACATGCCATCATAATGCCGGGAAGCCCGGAAGCAGATGGTCCCCCAGCCGCATTCATGCATTTAATGGCGTCCTCGGTCATGTCATCCACCATTGCATCCAGCGCGGCTTTAACTTTATCCCCCATACGGTGCAGGTCCATCGTGAATCCATGTAACGTCCTGAGGAGCGAAAGCATCATCTGCGGGTCGATCATCAGGTGTCCGGCAACAACGGCAAGACCGTTCTGCTTCCAGGAAGCCAGCCTGCCGAGATAGTTCTTGGTGGCACGCGTAGCGATTTCTGTCCGGCTCTCAAGTGAAGCCCGCGCTTGTTTTTCGCTCGTGTCTCCGGCAAAGCGCCGCCACCTGGCATTCGTATCAGCCTGCTCTGCCCCGGTTTCTTCACTGGTTTTCTTGAGGAACCCGCGCCAGCCCAGCTTGATAATCAGGTCGTAGTCCTCGATGCTCATCAGCGTCTTTTCTTCATACTGTGGGGATGATTCCCGGGAAATCATGGCACTCCGCCCGGGGTACCGGTACCCACCGAGCTGACCGCGTCCGCGGTAGAATGCCAGCGCCTCCGGGTAAAGTGGCGCACCGTAAGCCAGCGTAACCGCATCCCAGCCACCACTTTCTTTAGAGAGGGCTAAAGTCTCCTGGAAGCAGTCCTCGGCGTACTTGGGGTCATAGGCTTCTGCCAGGCTCCTGCCCTTGCGGCGGAAGGGGTATTCCGCGTTAATGTGAGGTGCTACCGGCACTCTATCGTACGGTTGCAGTTTTACAGCCGCAATTATTCTCTCTTCTGTTGTCATTGTTTCCCGAAGCATATTAATTACTCTTCGCCGACCACTTCTTAATTATCTCCACACCTTCCATGGCATCATCCGTAAAGGCATCCGCCCCGGTGTGCCTTTGCACCAGCTCCGTGACAACGCCCCCGCCGATGATAACCTTCACTTTGTTCCGCAACCCGGCTTCTTTCAGCGCGTCCACCGTCTCTTTCATCGATTCGAAGGACGGCGTCAATAACCCGCTCATCCCCACTATGGTCGCTTTGGTCTCCACTACCTTGTCAACAAATGCCTTCACCGGCACATCGATACCCAGGTCGTATACTTCAAACCCGACACCTTTTAAGAGCGTGGCGACGATATCTTTGCCAATGTTGTGGATATCGCCTTTGACCGTGCCAATCACAACTTTGGTGGCTGGTCCACCACCATCCTTTTTCAACGTCGGTTCGAGTACTTTCATCGCATCCTTAAATATCTCTCCCGAAACGATGAGTTCGCTCAGGAAATACTCACCCTTCTTGTATCTCTGCCCGACCTCATCCATCCCCTTCCGCAGTTCGGTGAGTACACCCATGGAGTCTTTGCCGGTACCCAGTTCCTGTTTAATTATCCTGGCTACTTTTTCCTCTTCCAGGTTCGCTAACGCCGATGAGAGTTCTGACATTTTCTATCTCCTTTTATTCGTTCGTGTTTAAGCATCCGGTTGCAATGAACACAATTTATCTGGAACGCGGCACCGGGTGTTCTCTGGCGGTATCTATCATTGCCACTACATTTTCAAACCTGGCGTCCGGCGGACATTCACACCCGGTACTGAGAATATATCCACCATCTTTACCCACGACATCAATCAGTCTTTCGCAGTAGGCAATAACCTCCTCTTTGTTTCCTAACGATAGCAGTGAGGCGGGCACATCACCCATAATGCACATATGGTTTTTGAGAATCTCTTTTGCTTTAAAGATATCGGAGGTACTATCCAACTCGCAGATGCACATACCGCGAGGCAATTCCTTCAGGTAGGGTAAATTGAGCGTCCAATCGGTATCCATATGCAGGACACTGATAATACCTTCCCTGGCAAACGCCTCTACCTGCTTCTTTAGTTCCGGGAAGAATAGCTCCTCAAATGTTTTCAAGTTAAAATATGCCCCGGAACCCCGTTCCAAAGAGAAGGTGACGAAAGGGATACCCGATTCTTTAACATCCGTAAAGGTGTTCTGTATAAAATCCGGGGTCATAGCTTCCAGGGCGGCTTTTACTCTATCCCGATGACGGTGGATATCGAGCATAAACTTCGGCAAACTCCTCACCAGGGAAAGTGTCATCTCACAACTAATCAGGAGGGCGCCGGACATCACAGGAATACCGCGAACCCGCCACTTTTCGGCGTCTTTTTTGTAGATGTTCAGCAGTGTTTTTTCGACGGTGTCAAGCTGTTCAATCGATATTCCGGAAACACGGGGGATGTATTCTCGCAGAAATTCATTCCACCCCACGTTAGCAATTTTATCGTAGTCCTCGAGAGTCATGACTTCCCGCTCTTCATACTGAACGGAGAAGTCCTTCTGGATACCCCTTTCACCAGGCGACACATATTTATTACCGGGGGCTGAATTAATGCGCCAGCTACTTATCGGCCAGGTAACACCGGCGGCATAGATGGCGTCATATCCGCCCAGGTCATCGAAAGTATCCTCGATTGCCTGTATTATTTTATGCCAATCCGCCGGGTTGCCGCCTGCAAGGGGAACAATAGGCCTGCCCTTGTGTTTCAAGGCAAACTGGTAAATCAAGGGTACCACGGGAGTTCTGTCTGGAACTTCCAGGTTGATAGCCGTGCGCAACCGCTCTTCAAAGTTCATTGTCTATTTTAGCATACCCGCTTCGGATAAACACAATCGTTAACAGCTACGAAGTACGAACAAAAAGACGATAACATGTACCCGGCTATGAAACCCTATCCTTCCCATTTAGAGGGGGAGGGCCGCTTCGGGGCGGGAGGGCTCCCGGTGCGGGTCGAGAAACCGGGCTTGTCTCATTAATATCATTCCCGATACTAACAAGGATAGAAATGGGTGTCATTCTGGAGCGAAGCGAAGAATCTCAGAGTGGGGGAATAAGACAACGCCTCCCCACCACCAGATTCTTCGTTGTCCCGATGCTATCGGGAC
>JAUYDN010000017.1 GCA_030691775.1 Dehalococcoidia bacterium | reverse complement strand
CGAAGCGAAGAATCTCAGAGTGGGGGAATAAGACAACGCCTCCCCACCACCAGATTCTTCGTTGTCCCGATGCTATCGGGACTCCTCCAGAATGACAGACCAATTGTTTTGAGACAAGCTCCAAGCCCCGCCCCTACGGTTCTGAATGCCAGGCTCAACGCACCGTTGCGTTAACGACCCATATTACGCGTCTCAGAGAAAGGAAACATATGGAAAATAAATCGAGCGCCCGTATCGCCGCCGTTGGCAACAAGGTCAAGGAGAGCGTCGGGCGGGTGATCGTGGGCAAAGGCGATGTCGTGGAGCTTGCTATCGTGGCGTTACTCTGTGAAGGACACCTGCTCATCGAGGACGTACCCGGTATCGGCAAGACGATGCTTGCCAAGTCAATCGCACGCTCGCTCGGCTGCAGTTTCCGCCGTATCCAGTGCACGCCGGACCTCCTGCCCTCCGATATCACTGGTACCTATGTGTTCAACCAGAAGACGGGTGATTTCGAGTTCCGGCCGGGACCGATTATGGCGCAGATGGTGCTCGCGGATGAAATCAACCGGGCGACACCGCGCACTCAGTCCGCCCTGCTGGAAGCCATGCAGGAGCACCAGGTCACCGCCGAAGGCGAGACCAAACCGTTGCCGCGCCCATTCATGCTGGTGGCCACCCAGAACCCGGTGGAACTCGAGGGCACTTTCCCTCTCCCCGAAGCCCAGCTCGACCGTTTCCTGCTGAAAATCAAGATTGGCTACCCTACCGCTGAAGATGACCGCCTCATCCTGTCGCGCTTCCGGCAGACTGACCCTCTGGAAGAATTGACTCCAGTGTTGCACGCTGAAGAATTGATGCAATTACAGGCGGATAGCCGCAAAATACATGTAAATCCCGACATCGAAGACTATATCATCCGTCTTATCCAGGCGACACGCAGTCATGCGGCAATCCAGCTCGGCGCCAGTCCCCGGGCGATGCTGGCGCTGTATCACGCCTCTCAGGCACTTGCCGCTCTCAGGGGCAGAGAGTACGTAATCCCCGACGATGTGAAATACCTGGCTCCATACGTGCTAACCCACCGTATCATCCCCAGGATGGAAAGTCACCTGCGCGGGCAATCGGCGGAACAGGCGCTCAACGAAGTGCTCGGTTCCGTGAAAGTACCTGTGGAAGAGGTTAGCGGTACAGAGAGATGAAACGCCGCGGCGGTATCTGGCTCTTCATCGCACTGGCACTTCTCGTCACCGGACTGTTTTTACGGCAGGGTCCACTGGTACTCGTGGCGGCGTTACTCGTCCTCGTGGAAATTCTAACACGGTTGTGGGAGCGCTACGGACTGGAAAAAGTCGTGTTCCACCGCCACCTCAGCGCCCGGCGGGTCTTTTGTGGTGAGGAAGTCCGGCTGGATATAGAGGTGACCAATGGCAAATTATTACCCCTTCCGTGGCTGGAGATCGAAGACGAGATACCGTTTAACGTCACCCTGCTGACCGGCAAAACCACACCATCACCCAACCCCGGGCGTATGGAAATCGTTCACTTCTTTCCCCTGATGTGGTATGAAAAGGTAACGCGACGCTACCGGGTGGGCTGTCCGCAGAGGGGTCTCTATACATTCGGACCGACGCGGCTGAGCACCGGCGACCTGTTTGGACTGACGAGTACAGAAACCAAGCTCCACGAGCAGGATAGCCTTATCGTCTACCCGAAGATTGTACCGCTGGAGAACCTGGGTATTCCCTCTGCCCACCTCTTCGGCGAGGTGCGCACGAAAAAACGCATCTTTGAAGACCCGGTACTGGCTATGGGTGTGCGCGACTACCAGAGCGGTGACAGCCTGAAGAGGATTCACTGGAAATCGAGCGCACGGCTCGGTAAACTGCAGACGAAGCTCTTCGAGCCGACCACGACCATGGACTTTGGCATCTTTTTCGATGTACGTACGACCATGCCGCCTTTCTACGGCACCATTCCCCTCCTCACCGAACTGGGAATTGTTACCGCCGCCTCTTTAAGCTATTACGCCATGCTGGCAGGCTACCGGGTGGGCTTATACGTCAACGAGCGGCGGTACCAGGCTAAGGAGGCGATTGCCATTCCCCCGAGCCAGCACCCGGAACAGCTCCCCCGCATACTGGAAAACCTGGCGAAAATAGATATTACACCAAACGAATGTATGCCGATGCCCGCCCTCGTCCTGCGCGAGGGTACCAGCCTGCCGTGGGGGAGTACGCTGGTGGTCATCAGCGCTGCGCCGACAGAAGGATTGATAACCGCTTTACAATCGGTGCGGAGAGCGGGGCGGGTGGTAGCACTCATTCTGGTTGGTAGTGAAACACCGCCTTCCAGAAATAGTCTGAGCGTCTACCGGGTCTCAGACGGTATTCCATGGAATGATTTGAAAAGCCTTTCTTTTTCAAGGTAACGGAATAACGCAAATGACATCGAATGGAAATATTTTAGACCGCATCGCTCTCGTACTGTGCCCGGTCTGCGTGGTCATTATGGAGGTCTTCTGGGTCTATCCATGGCTGGTGTGGGCGGGGAGATGGGAGCCTTTAGGCGCCAGCGGCGCGCCATTGAGCCTGTTAGGTGTGGCGTTTCTGGTTACAGTCTCATTTATCGCCACCCGTTTCCTGCTCAGCCTTTCCTGGTCTGCCAGTGCCACCAGGTGGACGATGCTAGTTCTAGGTACACTCATCGTCTTTATTGTTATCCGACTCGAATACGACGACGGGATTGGTCTGTTTTCTACCCGGTGGTTCAAAGACATCTGGCAGGTACTCGCCGGTAGTTTCAGCAATCTGAGCGGTCTTGTTTTCGCTTTGCCTGCATCTGCCTATCTGTGGTGGCGGGGAATGTTGCTCGGGCGCGCCCGCGAATATTCTTATGTCCATTCCAATCTTATCTTCGGCGCTGGTTCGTATGTCGTGCTCGTAATCGTCTGGTCGGCTACCATCGGGACTGGTTCACTGGCGGGTATGGTGGCGGCTATCGCTCCCGCTGTTGCCGCCTTCTTCTTTACCGGTATCATCGCCATGGCTTTTGGTAACCTGCGCAGTGTCCAGAAACGGATGTCGCCGGAAGAGGCACGCTCGCTCTCATTCGGACGCTGGCTGCCGGTGGTACTCGGCGTGACAATCGGGGTGGTGCTGGTGGGGATTCTTATCGCTACCGCCTCTTCGCTGGATATCGCCGGGTTCCTAAAACAGGTCTTCGGTTTACTCTGGGGGTTTTTCGGGAAGGTTATCGAGTATTTCCTGGTTGTCTTCCAGTACATCCTCATCCCGTTTGAATGGCTGGCATCGTTGTTGCTGTTATTCATCGCGTTCATTATCCGCCTTCTCCGCGGCGAAACGCCGGAACCGGGCGTGGGTGAGGGTGGACAAGCCGCCGAAGAAATCATTGAACTGGCGGGGAAAACGCTCTCGGACGACTGGTTGAACACGGTGAAATGGCTGTTGTTCGTCGTTACAGTCATTATTGTCACGGTCATTATCGCGCGGTCAATCGATAAAAACCGTACCCGCCGCCGTCCCGAGGCTGAAGCAGATTATGAAGAAGCGCACGAATCACTCTGGAGCTGGCGCATCCTGTTCCGGGACGTGCTCCAGTTTTTCCGAAGCATCCTGAATCGACTGTTCACCCGCGGGCGCGGGGTGTTTTTTGCGACCGGTAAAACAGCTGGTGTGCAGGCTGAAGAACCTTTGACCACCTTGAGAATCCGTGAAATCTTCCGGCATTTGCTAAAAGATGCCTCCCGGGCGGGCATTAGCTGGCGCCATTCGGAGACGCCCTTCGAATATGCGCGTCGCTTTGAAGAAGTGATGCCTGAGGCAGCTCAACAGATAAGTGAATTAACCGAGTTATATGTCGGTGTCCGCTATAGCACGAATGACGCGGGAGACCATGAGGTAACGCACGCTAACAGCCTCTGGCGCAACATAAGGCAAATCCTCAAAAAACCTGAACACCGGCCCTGAGATGCATCCGGCGGTGGCAATCACGCCTGAGACGTGTGAGGTTGAGGTTATTATTCCATCATACAGGCTAATGGTTTATAATAGTCGCAGAATCGGTTTTCGCTCTGACTAAGGATTTAAGTGCATTTCTAAGAGGTTTCGTAGTGAGTAAAAAGTGGCGGAGTGTCGTTATTATCGCCTTTGCAGTGGGAGTAATCTCTATTATAGCTGGTTTTGTATTACCAGGACTAATACGAACGCAATAAATCTTGTTGAATACGTCATTGCGAGCCATCACGGTGAGTCCTCCATCGGAAGGACGAGGCGTGAGGCGTGGCAATCTCGACGATAGGTTTTGAATTTCACCGAAGCCGTATGCTGAAATCCGGTTACTTGAGATTGCCACGTCGTCCTCCTTAACAGTCGGACTCCTCGCAATGACGAGAGTATATTATACATTAATAAATGCGTTTGTATTAGATAGTTTCCCGGAAAACATCTTGGCAGGAATAGCTGTCTCGGCGTTTGCGTTCGCAATAGCTGTCTTACTAATAGAAGGTCCCATCTTGACTCGGGAACGTAGGCTTCAGAAAGTCATATCTATTGCTGCCCGTTCGGTTGCCCAGATAAACGAGGAGATCGCCCTTATGGTGGTAAGAGAAATCGGTGAATATCTGGCGAGTGGATTGGATTCAGCCATTGACCTCTATGGTAAAGAGCGTGGCGATTGGAAGGCTTTTAAACCTCTACTGCATCAGGTCTTTCAATATGCTAAAGGCGTGCCTGAGAAAGGGTTACCTAAGAAAAATGTTCCCCTGAGTGAGGAGGATTACCAGAGTCACGTGAAGGGGGCAAGCAGTCTGGCGGAAAGAATTCGTATTGCTCTTGGCTCAGATTGGGAAGTCCAGGCACAGCTGCTGGAACTGGTTGAACATTTGAACAAGGTTAAAGAATGCATAACCAAAGCTGAATACCCATCCACCGTTATAGATGAAAAAATGCGTTATGAAGCTCTTGGCGTCATGGGAGACGCGCTTATTGACCTTATTGAAGCGTGCCCAAAGATTGACGACTAATAACTGGCCGGACACTATGACGCGCCTTTATTGAAACTGCCTTAAGTTGGATTTTGCCTGACCTAATTATCATGTCGGGAACCCGTTCGGGACCAGTTTGGAGCGAACATTTCATGATATATTGTGAAGTTGAATTGTTCTACAGATTCATTTTAGAGCAGCTTCAAAAATTCTTCTCTGCTCAGTTCGGTATCGCGCAGTATCTTTCTCAAAAGACCACGACCCATAGATTCACCTTTGTGAGTTGGTACTACTGTAGTGCGACCATCAGGATGTTTGAGATAAACGTGGCTACCCCTCTGCCTAAGCGCCTGAAAACCGGCTTTACTGAGGGCTTTGACGGTCTGCTCACCGGTTAATGCGGGCAATCTAGTCATACAGCAATTCTCTGGACTCCGACAAATTGGAGTTCGTCTTCCCCAAGCTCACCCTCGACCTCAAGACACAGCAGAACGGCTTCCTTTATTCGATTCATTAGTTCGTCCAGAGACTTGGCCTGAGTGTGACAGCCCTTAAGCTGTGGGACCGTCCCGACAAAATATCCTTCCTCGTCTTTTTCAATGACAACGGTAAACTCTCTATTCACACTCCACCTCCTTGAAGTAAAAACTTCTACCACTATGTGCAAGTTTATTCTAAAATCGGCCTTTTTTCAACTAGACGGCAGGATGGCACTTACTCAAAGCTCTTACTCTATATTCACCGGGTGGTGGCGATGAGGACAACGAGACCGGGGGATAGGGGGAGGGAGTGACCCCTGACTAAGGGGCATATACCTGGGATAATTCCCTGCCTGCATAGCTGGACAATGCCGAAAACTGCACAGATTGGAAGTAGCTCCTGCATGACTAGTATACAGTTGACCAGCAGAATATGTGCCAGAAATTTAGTTAGCTGTTAGCCCCTTTGGGTATGGTAACACCAGGTCTTGCATTCTGCTATGGTTCGTTGTACAATATCGTCCAATGGCTTCAGTTCAGGTTGCCGGGTACTTGTCGGTTGCCACCAGGTGCTTTACCCCCAAGTGCTGGATGACCTCAACGAACCATGAACAATTTTAGGAGGAGCGCATCCAGTGACCTACCAGGACAAGCAAATCCAGTGTGCCGAATGCGGGAGTAGTTTCACGTTCACCGCAAGGGAGCAGGAGTTCTTTGCTTCCAAGGGCTACGCAAACGAGCCCAA
>JAUYDN010000228.1 GCA_030691775.1 Dehalococcoidia bacterium | reverse complement strand
TTTTCACTGTTGTTTCCTGGATTCCGTATCAAGTACGGAATGACAGGGGGTCATTAAAGAATAGTAAATCATGAAAACCGTATCAGGAAATTTCTTTAACAGCCTCCTGCGGAGAAGGGGCAAGAGCCTGCCCCGCACTTGATGCGGGGGGATGAGGCGCTGTGTAAGCACTGGCATCTTTTATTCAGAATTGTAAAGCCGTTATTGAGACACTCCACTAGCGGAGACGAAAGGGCGTCAGGTGGGTCCCGGCAGATGAATGCGACCAGATTGCAGGTGTTTGTTCCGGTTTACAGGCTATCTGAGGGTGCCGAGATAACCCGCCGTCCATTGCCGCTTTTTCACCGCTTCTCCGGTATACTCGGGGAGAAGCATCGGGGAAACCCTGGTTTGGGGAATACCAGCCGTTTCCAGCTCTCGTTGGAACTTCTTCACGTGTTCCAGCGTCAGGTTACCATCCTGAGATTGTTCCCGGAGGTATTTCACAGCGTTCTTCCCGGCAATCCGCCCGAAGACAAACACGTCCATTAACGAGTTGCCTGCCAGCCGGTTCTCGCCGTGCACGCCGCCCGTGACCTCGCCAGCCGCGAACAAGCCGGGCACAGTGGTCTCACAACGCAGACTGATTTTCAGACCGCCGTTCTGGTAGTGAAGAGTCGGGTACACCAGCATTGGTTCCCTGGCAATGTCGATGCCGTGGCGTTTGAAGAGAATGTGCTTGCCGGGAAACTCATGCCGGACGGTACCCTCACCATGTATCATGTCAATCATCGGGGAGTCCAGCCATGCCCCCACCCTGCCAGCGGGCGTCGGGATACCCAAACCTCGTTCCTTGCATTCCCGTATACAGCAGGATGACTCGATGTCGCGCGGCTCCCTCTCATTGACGAACTGCTCACCTTTGATGTTCACCAGGTTGGCGCCGGATGTGCGGAATTTTTCGCTGATGAGCAAGCCTTCCACCTGTTCCGGGTAGACAGCCCCGGTGGGATGGTATTGAACGGTATGGAGGAGCGCCAGCGCCACGCCTGCCCGGTAACCGAGCACCAGACCATCCGCCGTGGCACCGTAATGATTTGTCGTTCCGAATCCCTGGACGTGCAGTCTGCCACAACCGCCGGTTGCCAGGATGACTGCTTTTGCCTTAATGATGAAATACTCCTCGGTCTCCAGGTTATAGAGTAAAGCGCCGGCGCATTGCCCGTGCTCGTTCAGTACCAGCTCAACGACAGGTGAATACTCGATGACATCGATGTTCGGGCGATTACGGGTTTCATCACGAATGGTACGCATCAGTTCGGCGCCGGTGATATCGCCGGTCGGATGCATACGTTTCCGGCTGGTACCGCCGCCGTGGACCGCCATGAGCGTGCCGTCCGGGAATTTATCGAACATCACGCCGATACTCTCCAGCCACGCCATAACGCGGGGCGCTTCCGTGACCAGGGTACGGACAAGTTCGGGGTCGTTCTGGAAATGCCCGCCGCCGATGGTATCCAGGTAGTGGTAATACGGCGAATCCTTGCCGGGTTTGGTTGCCGCCTGGATGCCGCCTTCCGCCATCATCGTGTTGGCATCACCGTGACGGAGCTTGGTGGCGATGGTGACCCTGGCCCCGTTCTCCTCCGCAATCAAAGCGGCGGATGTCCCCGCGCCCCCTCCCCCGATGACCAGCACGTCCGTCTCCATCCTGATTTCGGAAAGGTCGACTTTCTCGGGGTCCACCCGGCTCCAGGCTTCGAGAATATCCGCGAACTCGTGCGCCACGCGGTAACCCTTGCTCGGACCTACTAAAAGTGCCCGTTTGCCCTCATCTTTGTAGTCCGGGTGATAAGCAAGCATTTGCTCCCGCTCCCGGAGCGACATCATCGGGAATTCGCCACCGCTCCTTTTCAGAGCGAGCCGCGCCGGACGGGTCCGTTCTACTTCCTTTAGCAGTCCATTCAACTCGGGGGTGTAAGGCATGTTTTGTTTCCGGTCTCAAGTTTGTAATTGTGTAGTTTCCCAGTTTATCACACATCGCTAGCCCATGCTACCCTGCATAGAGCGGAAAAGTGTGATAAATTGCACTTACGACATTGAATCGGTTATCATCTCTGTAAACCGGGACGGGAGGGAACCCAACATTATCACCGATGTAATCAGCCGTTTTATCGTGAATACAACCGCCGGAAATATTCCATTGGACGGTTGATAGAAATACTCGCTAACCGGAGCGCATGATGAATAACGACCTGCGGGACTTTATCCGGCGCCAGCGTGCCGGACTGGAACAGAGCGGACTGCCGCTTAAGGACATCCGTGTCATCGATATGGGCACCGTGGTAGCGGCGCCGTTTACTGCCACGTTTCTCGCCGATTTTGGCGCCGAGGTCATCAAAGTTGAAAACCCGGACATTCCGGATGCCACGCGCGCCTGGGGTGTGACCGGAGACGGCTTACAACCGTGGTGGCTGGTGGTGAACCGTAATAAACTTCCTGTGACCCTCAACCTGCGGACCACGGAAGGAAAGGAAATCCTTGCCGGTCTTATCGGTAAATCTGATATCCTGGTGGAAAATTTCCGTAAAGGCGTGCTCGACCGGCTAGGCTTTTCAGCATCACGGTTGTTCGAACTCAACAAAGGGTTGATAATCGGCAGAATCTCCGGTTACGGTCAGACGGGACCGTATTCTTCCCGTCCGGGTTTTGGCACTCTCGCCGAGGGTTTCAGCGGCTTCACCTATTTGAACAGGCAACCGGATAACCCACCCGTAAGCCCGCCTTTACCGCTGGCGGATATGATTGCCGGTCTGCATCTCGCGTTCGCCATTATGGTGGCACTGAGGACTGCCCGGCGGGGTGAATACGGCGGGAGGGAAATCGATGTGTCGCTTTACGAGCCTTTGCTGGGGATGCTCGGGGGCAGTTTTCTTGAGTACTGGCTGAGCGGTGAAATCCCCCAACCAACCGGTAGTGAGATGAGCTACACCGCGCCGCGGAACAACTACCAGACGAAAGACGGGAAATGGCTGGCGCTCTCTGCCTCGGCACAGGTCCCGTTCGAGAGGTTGATGGACGCCATCGGCAAGCCGGAATACAAGACCGACCCGAGGTTCAAAACCAACGAAGCGCGCACGAAAAAGGAGAACCGTGAGGAGCTTAACCGGGTTATCTCCACGTGGTTTTCCGGTATGACCGCCCGGGAAGCCCTGACTGCCTGTGAGGAACGCGAAATAACCGCCGGTCCGATAATGAACATGCACGACATCGCCGGAGACCAGCACGTGGGAGAAAGACGTACATTGGTAGACCTGACCGACCCGGTTACCGGCAAAGTCTTGCGCGTGCCCGATGTGGCGATGAGAATATCCGGTTCTCCCGGTCAAATCAGGTTCCCGGGCTTACCACCGGGGACGGCGAATGAAGTCATTTACGGCGACTTGTTGGGCTACTCAGCAGGACAGTTGGCTGATTTCAAGGCGAAGAAAGTCTTTTAACGGAACAGAAATAACGGGAGAGTACGATGCTCATCTTGAGGTCTCTGATATTCGTGCCGGGCAACCAGGAAAGAAGGATAGAAAAAGCCCTCTCGATACCGGCGGATGCGGTCATCATCGACCTGGAAGATTCCGTCCCGGTCGCTGAAAAAGAGGCGGCGCGTAACATGTTACCGGGGGCAATCAGCCGTCTTCACACCGCCGGAAAACAAATTTTCGTGCGCGTTAACTCATTGCAGACTCCGTACTTCGTTTCGGATATGAAAACCGCCGTCGCCGGAAAAGTCACGGGTATCTGCCTGCCGAAGAGCGAGTCCGTCACCTCCGTAAGACAGGCGGAAGAAACAATTGCTGAAGCGGAGAGGACATCCGGAATCAAAGCCGGTCAAACGGGAATCATTGCCCTGGTGGAAACACCGCGGGGGCTTATCAACGTAAATGAGATTGCCAGCGCATCGCGACGCGTCATCGGCATCGCTTTCGGCGCCGAAGACTACGCCCTGGAGATGGGTATCGAACGTACCAGGGAAGGTGCGGAAATCTATTACCCGCGGATGGTGATTTCAGTGGCATGCCACGCGGCAAACGTGCTGGCATTCGATAGCGTTTATACAGATGTCCGGGACAGGGAAGGTTTAATTGCTGAAACCAGGGCGGTGAAGCAGATGGGTTTTCAGGGCAAAATGGTGATTCACCCGGACCAGGTCAACCCGGTGAACGAGGTTTTCTCGCCTTCCGAATCGGAGGTTACGTATGCCCGCCGTGTTGTGGAAGCTTTTGATGCTGGCGTCAAGCGAGGGGAAGCTTCAATCTCCCTGGACGGGAAAATGATCGATATTCCGGTAGCAGAAAGGTCAAGGAATTTGCTGGCGAGGGCGGGTGCAATTTCTACGTTAGGAAAACATTAGAGCTTCCCGCGAAACAACTGAAAACCTTCACAATCTCCCACGTATCTTGTACGGGGCAGGCCCCGTATCAAGTCTTGTCCCGTACCGCGATACGGGAACGGGGCAGGCTGTGGCAATCTAACGCTTAATAAAACCCTATTTTTAACCAGAGCCATGTAGGGTGGGTTAGTCAACCGACAAAGTCGGGGAACGTAACCCACCGATAAAATTAAAGAAATTAGGTAAAAGTGGTGGGTTTCACGCCGATAAATCAGCTTTCCACCCACCCTACGTGCTGAACGAAGTTGAAAGGCTCGCAAAGACAGACTGAGCATGTCTCAACATTTATTCTGACGCTTGTATTAATACTAACGCAATAGATATTATGGCATAATTTGTCTTTGATTATATGAAAGCGCTGCGGTACCGCCTACAATGGAGGTGCCAGAAAACGATGAAGGAGGCACCGCAGCATGAAATATTATATCGGATGTGACGCCCACA
>JAUYDN010000069.1 GCA_030691775.1 Dehalococcoidia bacterium | reverse complement strand
CCTCCCGCAGAGAAGGGGAAGAACTCCCTTGTGCAAGTTGGCAGTCATCTTGCTTTCCCACCCTTTGCAACCATCATTTTCATATTTCGTCCGTGGCACCACACTCCATGTGTAATTGTCAAGTTATTTCGGAGACACTACACTACTATAATGCCCGTTACTGCCTGTAGTGAGCGCATCGAACTATTTATTGTGAGCACGTCGAACTACGACCCCCAGCTCGGGAGGTTCATCAGCGCTGTTAATATATCACGAGCAGGCAAAGCAATAGACAAGTGAAGAAACTCGGTAATTTGAAACAACACTCACTCATTTCACTGGTTCCCGCACAAGAACCGGACCGGCAGTCCCCGCCAGTTGTAAAAGTCACTCCGCAAGAGCTTCCCGCGAAACAACTGAAAACCCTCACAATCTCCCCCGTATCAAGTCCCGACTGAATCGGGATGGCGATGAAGTCGCTCATACGGGGCAAGCTCTTTACGAAGGGAGAGGATACAATTTCCCCACTTTCGTAAAGGGGGACTGACTGAAGGGGGTTTTTCCTGCATATACTTTAGTTTCGCGGATGCCTCCGCAAACAGTATTTTGACAAGCTCTCCGGTTTTATACTATAATATCGTCCAGCAATATCGGTAAGCGAGTATCATGATAGACCGCGAGTTTTTCCTGGGCTTCATTAAAATACATATCCTTTATCACGCCGTAAAAGGACCTATCTACGGCGCGGACATCGCCGCGGAACTCGCGCGCCATGGCTATACAATCAGCCCGGGCACCCTTTACCCCACCCTCCACCGCCTCAGCCGGGAAGGGTACCTGGAAAGCGAAACACGCGTGGTGGAAGGTAAAATGCGTAAATATTACCGTGCAACCGGAGAAGGTAAACGACTCCTCGCCGCATCGCGCCGGAAAATCGCGGAGCTGGTGGCAGAGGTAATGGAGGGAATATAGGTGAACCAGATTCAGATTCAGGTCCCGGACGGCACACGCAGAAAAATCTTCGGTCTGCATCCCAATGTTTTCTTACTGGGCGTGGTCAGTTTCCTCACCGATGTCAGCAGTGAGATGATATTCACACTCCTGCCGTTATTTCTCAACAACGTACTTGGCACCAGGACCGCCATCGTGGGGTGGGTGGGTGGCATTTCGGAAAGCACGGATGCCCTGTTCCGCATCGTCAGCGGCCGCATCAGCGATAAAATCGGCAAGCGCAAACTGCTGGCTACGCTGGGATATAGTCTGTCGACCGCGGTCAAACCTTTGATGCTACTCGCCGGTACCTGGGGAGGTGTCGCCGGTGTCAGGTTCGGGGACCGCGTTGGCAAGGGTCTGCGCGGCGCTTCCCGTGATGCTCTTCTCGCCGATTCGCTGGCTGTCAACGAGCGAGGCAAGGGTTTTGGCTTCCACCGTGCCATGGACACTGGCGGCGCGGTGCTGGGACTCATTATCACCGCCGCTATTATCTACCTGGTGCAGGGGGGTGGCACTGACCTGAAACTGGAGACATACAAATGGATGGTGGCAGTCGGCACTGTTCCCGCCATCCTGGGTGTACTCGTGCTGGTAAGCCTGGTCCGGGAGCGGAAACGGGAAAAAGCTGCGGCAAGCATACCGGGTGCGACCAGGGCGTTAGCTCCGCCATTCGACCGCCGTTTCATACTCTTCCTCGCGGTGATTGCTATTTTTACCCTGGGAAACTCGAGCGATTTCTTTGTCATCCTCCGCGCACAGAGTATCCAGACACCCCTTATCGAGGTGGTGGCGATGCTCGTCCTTCATAACGCCGTCTATGCGTTCACCGCCATCCCGATGGGTGTCCTCTCCGATAAGCTGGGCAGGCGGCGGGTCATTGCCGGAGGCTGGTTCATCTACGCCCTGGTCTATCTCGGCTTTGCTCTGGCAACGGATGTCTGGCAAATATGGATGCTGTTCGCCGCTTATGGTCTCTACTATGGCATCGTGGAGGGAGTCGCCCGCGCCTTTGTCGCCGACCTGGTGCCGGTGGAAAGAAGAGGTACTGCTTACGGCTACTACCAGGGTGTAGTGGGTTTGATGCTACTGCCTGCGAGCGTGCTCGGCGGTTACCTGTGGGATAATGTAAACCCGGCGACTACTTTCTACTTCGGGAGCGGCATGGCACTGCTTGCGGTTCTCGGCATCCTGTTCCTGGTGAGGGAGAGGACGAGTTAAAAAAGCTATCAGCCATAAGCTGTCAGCTTTCAGTATTTGACAGTTGTCAGTTTTCAGCAGAGAGAGGTTAGCGTTGGAGTGGGGGGTTGATAGTTGATACTTGTCAGTTGTTACTTATTACGTAACGCGGCATTAGCCAGTTTGTCCGCCACCGTATTTTGCTCCCGCGGAATCGAGACGATATACACTTTCTCGAACCGGTTGAGCAGGCTCGCGGCCTGCAGATAAAACGTGCGTAAAGCGGTTGATTTGACCTTATAGCTACCTTTGAGCTGATTTACCACCAGTTCGGAATCGGAACGGAGCTCGATTTGCTTTGCTCCCAGCGCCAGCGCTTTCTCCAGGGCAGAGATGACGGCGCGGTATTCGGCTTCATTATTGGTGGCTTTGCCGATTGCCTCTGATATGGTGGCTACCGTTTGCCCGCGCGTATTTTTCAGAACTGCGCCAATAGCCGCAGGACCGGGATTATTTTTTGAGAGACCGTCGGTGTTGATAACAAGTTTCATATGTAGAGTACTTTCAGGAGCGTCTCCTCAAGTGGCATAACATTACGAACGACGAGGAAATAATTTCCCCCTTTTGAAAGGGGGATTAAGGGGGTTTTGAACCCTCGTAATGATTCCCGTAAGCCCTCACGGTAAATACAAAATCCGCCCACAGCTACTGCACTTCACCAAACCCCCGCCTTTCGCCTGCTGTAGGTCCGCGTTGGGCAGGGTTATGCGGCATCCCAGGCAAGTCCCCTGCTCGATGCGGGCGATTGCAATGCCTTTACGCTTGCGCAGGTCGCGGTAGACGGTTACAGCTCCCGTATCGACCAGGGGTAGGAGTACCTGCTTTTTTGCCTCAAGCGCTGCGCGGTTCGACTTGAGCTGTTCCAGTTCGCCAGCAAGCTGTTTCTGCTGTACCCGCCATTGCTCCTCCATGCGCGCAAGCTCGGCGGTGATAGTCGCCAGGTTCTTACGGGCTTGCTCGGACTGTTCCATCAGCTCGAGCACCACATCCTCAAGCTTGAAACGGTGCTTTTTAAAGTCCTCCGCCTCTGCCTGCAGGTTGCTCAACTCTTTAGCATTGAAAATCTTACCATTGTACAGTTTCTTATCGATGTTCTTGATTTTGATGGTAAGGTCTTCTACTTCCCATTCGGTGGACTTCTGTTGTTTTGCCAGCTCCTCGATGCGCTTTTGTTCCGCGGCAAGCCGGGCACGCGCTTTGACCGCTTCCTGGCTTTCCCCGATTTGACCGGCAGTTCGCGTCTGTGCCTGCTCGTTGGCTTCGAGGGCAAGCTCGATTTCCTGTAGCTGGTATAGCTGTCTGGCGACACTCATATGTAGCGACTATTGTATACTTTT
>JAUYDN010000044.1 GCA_030691775.1 Dehalococcoidia bacterium | reverse complement strand
TTAGGATTTAGAATTTATAGCTCACCCCACCGCCTTCTCTTCTCTCAACTTCTGTACCTTCTCTGATGAATACTTCAAAATACCCGTCAGTACTTCATCCGTGTGCTGACCGGGGGCGGGGGCAGAACCGACGATTTCCTTGCTCCGGCTGAGCTTGATATATTTACCCGCCACGTGGATTTTACCGGCAACGGGGTCCGGTACCTCAACCAGGAGCTCACGTTCCCAGATTTGCGGGCATTTTGCCGCCTGTGGAATGTCATTAACGGGACAGCAAGGAATACCCGCACCGGAGAAGGTATTTACCGCGTCCTCAGTATTTCTGGCGGCAAACCATTTCTCCAGCTCCGCCTCGACAATGTGCGCGTTCTTAGTTTTGCCGCTACGTCCGCTCAGGCGCGGGTCGGTAAGCCATTCGCTCTTGCCCAGAAGGTTGCACAGCCTTTCCCAGATATTCTGATTGGCGATGATAATCTGCGTCCAGCCGTCTTTCGTTTTGTACACGTTCGTCAACGAGCCGGGAATGCGGCTCCCCTCGCGCCGGGGAATGGCTCCTGCCCCCAGGTAATGGGCAATGGGGATTTCCGTCAGGCTAAAACCGGTATCCGCCAGGCAGACATCGATTGCTTGCCCTTCGCCGGAAAGCTCCCGCTCCCGCAATGCCGCCAGCACGCCGATGGTGCCGTGCAAAGCCGTGATACGGTCGATGACGGGCATGGCGGTCATCGTGGGTGGGGTCTCCGGATAACCCGTGAGCCACATCAGTCCGCAAATTGCCTGCCCGATGGGGTCGAAACCGATACGGTCGCGGTACGGTCCGTACTGACCGTAAGCAGAGACATTGAGCATAATAATGCGTTTGTTGATGGCGTGGAGCGCCTCGTAGCCGAAACCCATCTCGTCCATCGTGCCTGGCCGGAAATTCTGGAGGATTACGTCCGATACTTCGACGAGGTCGCGGAGCACCTTTTTGGCAGAATCCTTGCGCAGGTCGAGGCAGATGCTCTTTTTGCCGCTATTATATTGCACCCAATATGCGCTCTGACCGCGTACATTACCGCCACCGGAACGGCTCTCCTCGCCGCCGATGGACTCTATCTTGATAACCTCGGCGCCCAGGCGCGCCATCACAAGCCCCGCGCGCGGACCTGCCTGGAACCGCCCGAGGTCGAGTACACGTATTCCTTCGAGTGCCATTCGGGGAGCAGACATGTTTACCCTCCAGTCGCTATTTATCTTTTGCCTTACGCTCCAGAAATTCCTTGAAACTTTCCAGCGGTGGTGGCGGTCTTAACGATTCGGCAATCAACTTTGCCTCATTGGCGAGCATTTCCTGCCAGCCCATCCCAACACCCGTGTTGAGAATCTTGCGGATGAGTTGTACTGTAACCGGGTCACTCTTCGCTATCAACCCTGCGGTCTCCATTGCCGCTTTCATTAGCTGTCCAGGCGATACCAGTCGGTTCAGCAAGCCGATGCGGAAGGCTTCCTCTGCATCCACGACTCTTCCCGTGAGCAGAAGCTCCTTTGCCACCGGCAGACCGACGATTTGAGGTAACGTCCAGGTGGAGTTGATACGCCCGTATGTGACCGCCAGGAACCGGAAGCTACTGCGCTCACAGCCGATGCGTATATCGAAGACGGAGGACATCAGGGCGCCGCCGCCGTATGCCAGCCCGTTCATCACCCCGATGGTCGGTTTCCTGAAAAAAGCCAGGTGGGTTATCCAGTCGCCAGTGGAGCCTCTGCCTGAAGGCCGTGCCCCGCCCTGTGGTTCCACCATCTCGTGGATATCCGCACCCGCAGAAAAGGCTTTTTCGCCCGCGCCGGTAACGAGCAACACGCGGACGCTGTCATCGTTTTCAAGTTCGGTGAGGGCTTCATCGAACTCACGGAACACGGTACTGCTCAGGGCATTGAGTTTATCCGGGCGGTTGAGCGTGATAATACCCGCACCATCTTTACGGTCTAAAAGGAGTGTCTCGTAAGCCAAATTTATCCTTTCCGGTTTTTCACGGCTTTGCACAAACACCTGCACGCGATTTGGACGGGAAATCGCGTGGTCGGGTAATGAATTCCACTACCCCACCCTGAGATTCTTCGTCGTCCCCGTATCTAGTACGGGGCAGGCTCTTCGAGAGTGATGGAGGGACGGACTCCTCCAGAATGACAAAGGATGCGGTTTTCATAATAATAACATTCAAGGCAACACCGGTTTCCAGAGAGTTGGATTTCCAATAATGCCCACTGTAAGTGGCGGGGGAATGGTTTGTCAAGTCCGTCGATTGCTGAGCCGGATGTATCTAAAAGATTCCCGCGCAATTGGAAATCATCCTGTGCCGTGCTAGTATTAAAGTGTGATTGAACGACTGCAACAAACCCTTGCCGCGCACACGAAAATACGCCTCATGGATACCGGGCGGACGGTAGCGGCGGTGCTCATTCCCTGCTATATCAAGAACGGAGAATATCATCTCCTTTTTATCCAGAGGACCGACCGCGTCCGGGACCATAAGAGCCAGATATCTTTTCCCGGTGGTGCCCACGAACAGGTCGACAGAGACCTGCAAGAGACCGCTCTTCGTGAGACCGAGGAGGAAATCGGGGTAGCACAACAGCACATCCGGGTACTGGGCGAGTTGGATGATATGGCAACCGCCGGCACGAAATACGTCATCTCACCATATGTCGGCATCATTCCGTATCCGTATCATTTCAAAGTAGACGAGTTCGAGACAGAAGAAATCATCGAGGTCCCCATCTCTGCCCTGCTAAAGAAAGACTGCTGTGACGAAGGCTCCGCCCTGGTGGATGGCAAGGAAATCGAAAGCTATTTCTACCGCTATAACGGCAAGGTCATCTGGGGCGCTACGGCACGTATTTTGAAGCAGTTCCTGGAAATCATCTCCGATGTTTTAGCACAGGGCGCACGTCTTGAGACTGAATGACAGATATTGCTATAATTATGGCTACTCTGGTTGAATGGCGGCCTGAACGTTCCCGAAAGATGTGAACACATATCGGGTCGTGACCGGGCAAGATAAGCCGTTGTAATAAAGAACAATGTGGTGAGTTAATGGTATCCCGCCGTAAAGAAATTGCTTCTGCTGTCAGTGAGGAAATCCAGAGCAGGCACTGGTCTACCAGGGAGATAATTCTTACTCTCCTGGGGGGCGTAGTTGCCGTTGTGGTGGTGGCTCTGGCAATCGCTAACAGGGACAAAATTACGGATACATCCGTGATTGCCAACTACGGATTATTGAGCATGTTCGTGCTCGCGTTCCTGGCGGCGAGTCCGCTTAGCATCACGATGGTACCCGTCCCTTACTGGATAGTGACACTGGTCTTACCCGGCATGCTCGAAGCCAAATACGGTATTATGTCACCGGTTTTCGTCGGTTTGACCTCGGCAGTCGGGTCTATCGCCGGCCAGTTCATCACTTTTATGGTCGGCTACGGTGGCGGCGGCCTGTCAAGAAAACTCTCGGCGCGATTCAACTCCGGTTTATATGTAAAAGCTACCGATTGGATAAAGCGGTGGGGGTCGTGGACCGTGTTTTTTATGTCCGTAACCGCTAACCCTTTACACCTCCCGATGACGGTTGCGGTGGCAACGATGAAATATCCGCCGCACAAGTACCTGTTCTTCGGTCTACTGGGCGGCTCGATCAGGAGCGTTGCCGTGGCTTTTATCGGCTATTTCGGTATCGTTTCCCTGTTAAACATCGGTGGTGTCGGGGAAATGTTTGTCCGGGTGCTCATCGTTTTTGCAGGTGTTATCTTGCTGACCGTAGTCTGGCAGTTAACCGTCTGGATGTTCGAAATCCGTGATAAGAACCGCAAATATCGCGCGGCGCTGGCGGCGGCGAAAAAGGCTGGTAAACAGCTTCTTGTCATCGGCGGCCCCTGGGGTGTACAGCCGCTCCGCCGTATCTTCAACAAACCCGCTCATGGCGGGGGCGATGTGTGCCTTGATGTCGACCGCCGGGCGGTAGAAGGCGTAACCTGTCCGGTTGTTGCCAGCGGGACCAATATTCCATTCGCGGATAAGACATTCGGCGCCGTCTTTCTCAGTCACGTGCTGGAACATATGCCCACTATCGAGGAAGCCAGGCAGACGCTGGGGGAAATGAACCGGGTTGCGGATTCCGTATTCATCGTCTATCCTTCACGGCAGTCGATTGCCGCCTGGATTATCAGGGAACACCACGTCTGGGTGTGGCAGAAAAACGGTAATACCTATCTGGAACAGCGTGGTAAAAAGAGACACGGAGAGAAAATAGTTGTTGAAGCAACGCACTGAAACACCAGAAAAAGTAACACCTGTCCCGGAGGAAACCGAACCGGTACCTCTACGGGAAATCGAGAGGCTGGCAGAGAAGCTGTTCAAAAACCGGCAAAAGCGCCGGCAGGTCGTCGACAGGCTCCGTGGCATCTACGAACAGGCACTGGGTAAGGACATCCTGGTAGTTTTCAGTCCGGGCGGTTGGGGCAACACACCGTGGGATGATGTGCAGGATTGGGAACAGAGCATCGTTTACGGCGTGCTCCCGGTCCTTGAGAAACTCGGTTACAGATATGGCATGGCACAGTATTTACGCGGTGGGAAACCACGTTTGGCGCACATGATCGATATGTTGAGGGACATCCGGTTTTTTACTACCGGCGTTTCACCACGTTCCGTGACGGCGGCAGAGGAACTCAAGTTCCTCGTCGCGAATCTGCCGGCTGTCAAGCTTATCCTGGTGGGCGCCAGCCAGGGCGCCGCTTTCAACAATGCCGTGATGCAGAAACTCGGGAAACAGGACCATATCTTCAGCATAGAGCTTGGCACGTTTTTCCCATACATGAAATGGCGCGCTTTAACGGATAGAACGCTCGCGGTTGACAGTAATGGTATTGTGCGTGACCCCATGTGTCAGCGCGACCTCTGGGTGGGCACCCGGGCATACCTCGCCGCAATCGGGCGGTATTTCAAACGGCGCGCGCGCGGTGAATGTATCCGGTTTACCCGTTGTATCAATACACCGGGTCACGAATACCGCTGGGAGTACCCCGCGGTGAGCGAGAGTATTACCAGGTTTCTGACCGCACGGTTTGGCGTGAAGAGATAAGCTGGAGAGTGAGTTATGAGGCAGGATAGATTCACGGAAATGGCATGGGAGGCTATCATCGCCTCCCAACAGCTTGTTCAGCAATACAGTCATAACCAGTGGGATGTAGAGCATGTCCTCTACGCCCTGTTAATGCAGGAGAGAGGGTTTGTAGGGGAAATCCTCCGTGAGCTTGGCGTTGATGCGAACACTGTTAAGAGCGAACTGAGTGGCGTCCTGGAGCGGATGTCTAAAGTGGCCTACGGCGCGGGGCAACAGATTTACGCCACACCGCGTATCGTGGCGCTTTACAACGCCGCCGAAGCTGAAGCCAAACGTCTCAAGGATGAGTTTATCAGCATTGAGCATATCTTTATCGCTATTGCCGCGGAAGGCAGGGGAGATTCTTACACCATCCTGCAACGTTACGGAGTCGACCGTGAAAAGATTTATGCTGCACTACAAAAACTGCGGGGAGGACACAGAGTGACGGATGCGCGTGCGGAAAGCAAGTACCGGAGCCTGCAGAAATACGGCCGCGACCTGACAGAACTGGCGCGGCAGGGGAAGCTCGACCCTGTAATCGGGCGGGATGACGAAATCAAGCGGGTGATGCAGATTCTGACCCGCCGCACCAAGAATAACCCGGTCATTGTCGGCGAAGCGGGCGTGGGGAAGACTGCCATCGCCGAGGGACTGGCACAGAAAATCGCGGCGGCAGATGTGCCCGATTCCCTCAAGAACCGAAAGGTAATCGCCCTGGATATGGGTGCGCTCGTTGCCGGCACCAAGTTCCGCGGCGAGTTCGAGGAGCGTTTGAAAGCGGTGATGGACGAGGTGCGGGAATCCAAAGGGGAGATTGTGCTGTTCATCGATGAGATTCACACGGTGGTGGGTGCGGGCGCGGCTGAAGGCGCCATCGATGCCAGTAATATGCTCAAACCAGCGCTGGCACACGGCGAGCTACAGTGCATCGGCGCTACCACTCTTGATGAATACCGTAAGTTTATCGAAAAAGACAAAGCCCTCGAACGCCGTCTTCAGCCCGTGGTTCTTTCTGAGCCAACTATCGAGGTGACTATTGAAATGTTACGCGGCCTGAAACCCCGTTACGAGGCGCACCACAAAATAAAAATCACCGATGAGGCGCTGGTGGCGGCGGCGACATTAAGCAAGCGGTACATACAGGACCGTTTCCTGCCGGACAAGGCAATCGACCTCATTGACGAAGCGGCAAGTAAACTGCGCATCGATACGGAAAGCGCCACGCCGGAGGTCAAGAACCTGGAAAAGCAACTGCAACAGCTCACCAACGAGGAAGAGGCGGCTTCCCAGCGTGGAGACTACCAGCAGAGCGCCGAGCTCAGGACCCGGCGGTTGAAGCTCGCGGAGGAATATAACAGGGCAAAAGAAGCCTGGCTCAGCCGCGAGAAAATCAGCAGTGAGGTGACGGAAGAGGTCATCGCCCAGCTTATCTCCAGCTGGACGGGTATACCGGTCTCCCAGATGCTCGAAGGTGAGGCGGAGAAACTGCTCCACATGGAGGAGCGCATACACGAGCGGCTCATTAACCAGGACGAAGCGGTAAAGGCTATCTCCGAGGCGATACGCCGCTCCCGCGCCGGGCTTAAAGACCCGCGCCGTCCCATCGGCAGTTTCTTGTTCCTGGGACCCACCGGTGTGGGTAAGACGGAGCTGGCAAGAACACTGGCATGGTTCATGTTCGATGATGAGAACGCTATGGTACGTCTCGATATGTCCGAATACCAGGAAAAACATACCGTCTCGAGGCTCATCGGTGCGCCGCCGGGTTATATCGGCTACGAAGAAGGCGGTCAGCTCACGGAGGCAGTGAGACGGCGACCTTACCGCGTCATTCTGCTCGACGAAATCGAGAAAGCGCATCCTGAGGTGTCCAACAGCCTGTTGCAGGTCCTCGACGATGGGCGCATGACGGACGGACACGGGCGCACGGTCGACTTCAAAAATACGGTGGTGATAATGACCTCGAACGCCGGCGTCGAGCTGATACGGCGGGAGTCTGCCATCGGGTTCGCGATGCGGCGTGATGAAGCTAAAGCACGTAAATCGGGCTACGAGGAGATGAAAGATAAGGTGATGACGGAGGTACGCAAGGTCTTCCGCCCCGAGTTCCTCAACCGGCTCGATGAAATTATTGTTTTCCACGAGCTATCAGAGGAGCAACTGAGGCAGGTAATCGACCTGCTGACGAAGGACCTGCAAAAGCGCCTGGTGGAAAAGAAACTGAGCGTGGAAATCACCGATGAAGCCAGGTCATGGCTGACAAAGGTTGGCTACGACCCGGTTTTCGGCGCCAGGCCGCTACGCCGTGCCCTGGAGAAGTATGTGGAGAACCCGCTCGCCATCAAAGTGCTCGGTGGAGAGTTCAAAGAAGGCGATACAATCCTGGTGGATGTGAAAGAAAATGAACTCACCTTCACGGTTAAAGGGAAGCTGGTTGCGGCAGGCAACAGGTCGCGGAATAATCCGAACGGTAAACGGGGTTAGCATTGCGGATTTTTCCCAGCGCTTTATCGAAAACAGGCTTGCCCGCAGGTAGGCTGGTCTGTTAAATTAATAGAGGTGCCTGGGTTTTATGCCAGTATGCCCCTTTCATCGGATTGCGTCACGATAAGAGATGGAAGGCTTGCCCCGAGCGTCGTCGAGGGGTAGCGGGTTCTCACCCGTAGAGGTTGTCATCCATTTACATGGGCCAGTAGCCCCGATTCATCGGAGAGCGTCCCGATAACATCGGGAAGGCAGGGGGGTAATAATTCCCGGAGAATATAGCAGGTTACATGGGCCAGTAGCTCACTTGGGAGAGCGATTGAATGGCATTCAATAGGTAGGGGGTTCGAATCCCCCCTGGTCCATAATTATTTCCTCCATGTTTTACGTGTACATATTACAGAGTGAGAAAAGCGGCCGGTATTACATTGGTTCCACGGGAGATATTCCCACCCGCCTCGCTCAACACAATGCTGGTGCAACCT
>JAUYDN010000035.1 GCA_030691775.1 Dehalococcoidia bacterium | reverse complement strand
CGATACCGGGAATTTATTGCCTGATGGTTGGGATGCAGACTGGTTAATGACAGGAATGTACATTTTTTCCGTATATTCTTTCATCATCCGCCGACTGCCGAAAGCAGGCAATATAGCACTGATAGACTCCTTCATCATGCTCACCCAGCCCTTCGGTAAGCCGGTGCTATTGCGCTGGTAGTAAAGAGGGATTATTTCCTGCTCCAGCAATCTGTACAACTCCTCGGCATCTTTTTCATCTTCATCCATGGGCATACCGACGATTTTGTCGCCAACGAGCCACCCGTTCTTTCCATTGTATGCTTCATCCCACCAGCCAGTGGCAACACTGAGATTGAGCACACCGTTGATGCCTGCCTTCATCCCGCTGGTACCCGAGGCTTCCTGCAGGCGCCGCGGGGTATTGAGCCAAACATCGATGCCCTGTGTCAAATAGTGGGAGATGTGGATATCGTAATCTTCTACGAAGACAATCCGTCCCTGGAATGCCTTATCCAGCGCCATAGAATAAACTTTATGGAGCAGGTGCTTGGAGGGGAAATCCGCCGGGTGGGATTTACCGGCGAAAACAATCTGGACCGGGTTCCATTTGTCGCTTACGATTTTTTTGAGACGCTCTATATCCTGGAACAGGAGCGTCGGTCGTTTATATTCCACGAACCGGCGCACAAAGCCCAGTGTGAGCGTATTGGAATCCAGTAGAGCACCCATAGCGATTGCCTGTTCGGCGGTAGCACTGCCGCTTGCCCACCGTTCGGTTGCCCGTTCACGGATGACGTGGAAAAGCTTGCGCTTCAGGTTATGGTGACAGCTCCACAATTGTTCGTCCGGGATTTTCATAACCTGACGGCAAAATTCCGGGTCATCTTGATTATCCATGATTTCCGGTCCCATGTATTTCTCCATCAGCTGTTGTATTTCCGGAGCCAGCCAGGTGGGGACATGGACACCGTTGGTGACGGCACCGATGGGCACATCGTCCTCGAAATTATCGGGCCAGAGTACATGCCACATCTTGCGGGAGACCCTGCCGTGAATCTGACTGACGCCATTACAGCGTTCGGAGAGCTTTAGCCCGAGGATGGTCATATTAAAATCGGAACTGAAGGCGTGGTCATGCTGTCCCAGCTTCATAAAGGTATCACGGTCGATACCCATTTGTTCCCAGTAACGATGGAAATACTTCTCCATCAGCCCCTCGGAGAAAACATCGTGTCCGGCAGGTACGGGAGTATGTGTGGTGAAGACCGAGGTGGCGCGGACGCGTTCGATGGCATCGTTGAAAGAGGCACCCTTTTCCAACTCTTCACGGACGCGTTCCAGCATCATAAACGATGTGTGACCTTCGTTGCCATGCCAGAGTGGCGGATTGATACCGAGGATTCGTAAAGCGCGTACCCCGCCGATACCCAGGACCATTTCCTGCTGGAGTCGTTGTTCACGGTCGGCGGAATACAGCCGGGCGGAGAGCTGTCTATCATTGAGAGAATTCAATTCCACGTTTGTATCCAGGAGGTAGACGTTTACCCTGCCCACCTTTACAAGCCAGACGCCCAGCCAGAGCGGCCGGTCTCCGAACTGTATCTGTATATGAGGACCGCAGCCTTCGGGCCAGGGACAGGCGGTAATGGGAGAACGGTCGAAGTCAAGCTGTTCATACGTTTCTTCCTGCCAGCCTTCCGCGGAAAGGCGCTGGTGAAAGTAACCCTGCGGGTACATCAAGCCGACAGCTGCCATCGGCAGGGCAATATCCGAGGCTTCTTTGACGGCATCGCCGGCGAGTACTCCCAGGCCGCCGGCATAAATGGGCAGTGAGTTATGAAAAGCAAATTCAGCGGAGAAATAGGCTATGGGACTGGAGAGTTTCCCACCGTATTTTTGTGCAAACCAGCAATGACCATCGGCAATATCCCGGTCGAAAATCTCGATGGCAGTATCATATAGCTTGAGAAAATCCTGGTTTTGTGCCATTTCGCGCAGACGTTCCGGGCTGGTCTCGTGAAGCTCCCGGACGGGGTTGTGACCGGACGAGCGCCACAACGGGTAGTTCAGAGCGCGGAAAACAGCACGTGCCTGGGGATGCCAGCTTACCCAGAGATTGTGTGCTAGCTCTTCCAGCCGGTTTATACGTAGAGGTAAATCTACTGTCAGCAACCGCATCCCCTCCCTGCAAAAATTATTATCCTATAGTATACTACAATATGCCCGTAACTATACCACCCCGGATAAAAAATTTACAGTTGAGTTTCAAGACCTGATAGGTTACATTATAGACAACATTATGCAAAATATAAGGAGCCGACATGGTCAATTTAGATAGTCTTTCGGTGCACCGCAAATATGACCCGTCCGGCATGTTGAGCCATTTAAAGCATTTCCCAGAGCAATGCCACAGCGCCTGGAACAAGGTAGTGAACTACGGATTGCCTTCCGAATACGAGCAGATTAACAAGGTCGTCATCCTGGGAATGGGCGGCTCGGCAATCGGGGGAGAGGTGGTAAGTAACCTCCTGGCGACCGAAAGCTCCGTCCCGGTCTGGGTACACCGTGATTTCGACCTGCCGCGTTTCGTCGATGATAAAACTCTTGTTATCGCCGTCAGTTACTCTGGCAACACCGAGGAAACACTTTCAGCGGTGAATCAATTGTTACAATCACCGGCTAAAAAGCTCATCCTGACATCCGGAGGTAAACTTGGCGAGCTTGCGGAGAAGGAGAATATCTTTTTCTCGATAATCGATTACCCCGCCCCGCCCCGCGCTACTTTCCCGTACACATTCGCCTCGTTGGTGGGGATTTTCAACAAACTCGGCCTGCTGAGTGACACGACCGCGGACATGCAACAGGCAATCACTACGCTCACCAGCATGGTCGACCAGCTCGATATTACCGTACCCACGGAATCCAACCGCGCTAAACAGCTGGCGCAAAAACTCCACGGTAACATCATCGTAACTTACGGCGCCGGGGTGCTTGCCGGTGTCGCCCGCCGCTGGAAAACACAGTTCAACGAAAACAGCAAAAACTGGGCATTTTTCGAAATCTTTCCTGAGCTGATTCATAATGCCATCGTTGGCTATACCCACCCCTTGCAAGCGAAAAAACACCTGTTCACGGTCCTTCTTAGAGGACCCTCTTTACATCCGCGTGTCAAGGTCCAATATGAAATGGTGACGAAGATACTCGAGGAAAATCAAATCCCCTTCGAGGTGGTTGACGGCGTCGGGGATAATCTGTTTATCCGCGTGCTGGGTCTGATTCTCCTGGGCGATTTCACGAGCTACTACCTGGCAATCTTGAACCGGGCGGACCCCACTCCCGTCCCCCAGATAGACCTGATAAAGCAATATATGTCCACCACCATAGGTGAGTAACGTGGCGGGGAAAGCGCCCCCTGTTATCGCTGTCGACCTCGGCGGCAGTAAAATCCTCAGTGCCGTGGTCGACCACCGGGGGAAAATCCTTGCCAGCGACCTGCACCGAACGCACGCGGAAAAGGGGGCTGATTTCGTTATCGGCAATATCCTCAAATCGGTGCGTGCCGTAGCGGATAAATCTACAATTCCTGAACAGAATATTGCCGCAATCGGGTTGGGAGCGCCGGGTATTTCCAATCCACAGACCGGTATCGTCTATAGTTCTCCAAACCTGCCGGACTGGCAGAACGTGCCGTTAAAGGACGCGATTGAAAATGGCTCCGGTAAAAAAGTGTTTCTCATCAACGATGCCAACGCCGCCGCGCTGGGGGAAATGCGTTATGGCGCCGCCAGGGGTTGCCGTAATTTTATCTACATCACATTGAGTACGGGCATCGGTGGTGGAATAATCATCGATGGGCAACTGTACACCGGCTCTGCGGGAATGGCTGGGGAAATCGGGCATATCGTGGTGGAGCCGGATGGTCCGAAATGTAATTGTGGTGGGGCCGGGTGCTGGGAGCTGTACGCTTCCGGCACAGCTATGGCAAGAAGGGCGCGGGAAGAAATCCGCAAGGGGAAAATAAGCGCGTTGCTGGACATGGCTGGCAAGGATGTGGATAATATAGACGCATTGCTCATACAGAGAGCGGCAGAGCACGGCGACCCGCTCGCAAAAAGGGTGATTGCAGAAACGGCACGTTATATCGGCATAGGGTTGGGAGGACTGATAAATATCTTTAACCCGGAGCTTATCGTCATCGGCGGCGGGCTTGCTAATATGGGGAGTATGTTACTCGCGCCCGCTTACAAAGAAGCCGCCCGCCGGTCTTACAGGGAAGCATACCGGGCAACCCGTTTTGCGGTTGCGGAACTGGGTGCACACTCCGGCGTACTGGGCGCGGCGGTTTACGCCATAGAACAGTTGAGAAAGAAACGCTCTTGATAGGTGCTGGAAAGGAGGATGAACGAATATGAAAAAAGAAAAGGTAGTAGCGGTATCAGGCGGGTTTGACCCTGTCCACATCGGGCATATCAGATTACTAAAAGAAGCGAAGGCTCTGGGGGATAAACTGGTCGTCATCTTGAATGATGATAATTTCCTGAAGCGGAAAAAGGGGTATGTTTTTATGCCGCAGGATGAAAGGAAAGAGATACTGGAGAGTATCAAGTATGTCGACCGTGTGGTGGCGGCAATCGATGAAGACCTGAGTGTCAATAAGACGCTGGAAATGTTGAAACCGGATATATTCGCCAACGGCGGAGACAGGAAGACGGAAGGGGATATCCTGGAGCACGAAACCTGTAAACGGCTGGGTATCAAGATGGTGTTCGGCGTTGGCGGTTACGAGAAACCACGTTCCAGTACATCTCTGGTGAGAGAGGTTATCAGTAGAGACAGCAAATAAGTAACAGCCCAGGACTGGTTCAAGCCCGTGCCTACCCAACACTTGACATAATAGCAAGCATCACCGAAGCCGCCATCACTGAGCCGATTTGTCCGCCGGTGTTAGCGCCGATGGCGTGATATAGCAGGAAACTCCGTGGGTTCGCTTTCTGTCCTTCTCTCTGGACCACGCGGGCGGACATGGGGAAAGCCGATGTACCTGCTGCACCCAGCAGGGGGTTGATTTTCCCACGGGAGATAACTCGCATTACCTTGCCCAGCAAAACACCTGTAACAGTATCCAGGCAAATTGCCACAGCACCCAGTCCGAAGACAGCAAGCGTATTCCGGGTCAGGAAATCGCCGCCAAGCATCGACGCGCCGATGCTCAGTCCGAGGAACAGCGTTACCAGGTTCGCCAGCGTGTTTTGCGATACATCCACGAGACGGCTGATTACACCCGACTCTCTCATCAGGTTGCCGAACATCAGCATGCCCATCAACGGCGCCCCCATCGGGGCGATGAGGGTGGTGATGATACCGGTCACAATAGGGAAGAGAATTTTTACTCTTCTGGAGACTTTCTTTTCGCCGTAGGGCATCAGCGTGGCGCGCTCTTTTTTCGTGGTCAGCGCCCGCATTATGGGTGGCTGGATAATAGGTACCAGCGACATATATGAATACGCGGCAATGGAAATTGCCGGCAACAGCTCGCGGGCGAATTTGGTGGCGACAAAAATGGCGGTGGGACCGTCCATCGCGCCGATGGTCGCGATGGAGACGGCATGCTCCCGGGAGAACCCGAGTACCAGCGCCAGCATAAGCGTTAAAAAGATACCGAACTGCCCGGCGGCGCCGAAGATGAGCACCGTCGGGTTTCCCAACAGAGGTCCAAAGTCAATCATCGCTCCCAGCCCGAGAAAGAGCAAAACCGGAAAGATTTGGGTGAGGATACCGCCATTATAGAGCAAATTAATGACACCACCCTCATCGTGGGCAGAGAGATTGGCAAGTGGCAGGTTGCCCAGTATAATGCCGAACCCGATGGGCACGAGCAGGAGCGGCTCGATTTTTTTCGCAATTGCCAGGTAGAGCAAAACGCAACCGACCAGTATCATAACCCCGCTCTGCCACGTGAGCGCCGCGAAACCCTGTCCCAGTGCTTGTAGAGCCGATATGAAAGTATCCAAGTTTACTCCTTATCCAGCGGCGGTTATTTTTTGTCCTGAGACGCCTCGTCTTCTTTCTTGAAAGGGAACAGTTTTGTCAGAAGACGGATAACGTACCCGAGAAAAACGAGTGTCAGCAGGGTGACGCCCATCCCCATAACAGTCATTGTCAGCCCGAAACCAATGTCTTTCATTGTACCTCCTGTTTAACAAAGTGTTTATTATTCTGAAGTTACGAAGTACCTGAAGAATCTCCAGCACCTGCTCAGCAGGCACGGAGACTCTTCCCCGGATTTTAATCGGGCTCGGACTAACAAGCGTTAATAAATACGAGCCATTAGTCCATTGAAAAGCTCTCTGTTTATCATACTTGAAAGAGCACGGTAGTCTTTATTCTTTGTTTTTCTTGTTGCCTTGCCGGTTGATGATTCTTTTAGATAATTCCAGTACCGGAAAAATGGTTCCAGCAAGGATAACAACAATCACCCATTCCATTGCTGTGAGCGGGAAGGTGTTGAACAACTCATTGAACAATGGTAGCTCGACAATCGCCCATAGAAGAACAACTTGAGAAAGTACGGCAATATTCAGCCATTTGTTGCGGAACATACCAATTTTGAATATCGATTTTGTATCGGAGCGAAAGTTATAGGCTTTAAATAATTGAATAGTAATTAGAGTCAGGAAAGTCAGACTTTGTGCCTCCACCATACTTTTCCCGGAATCCAACGCCCATTTGAAAATTCCCAGGTTAATTATTCCAGACCAAACGCCACCAACGGTCATGAGGGTGACAACGGGCCTGGTGAATATACCCTGGTTCCTGGGGCGGGGTTTCTGGCTCATAATATCGGGGTCAGGCGGGTCGAAGGCTAGAGCAAGTGCAGGTAACCCATCAGTAATCAGGTTGACCAGCAAAATTTGAATAGCAACCAAGGGGATAGCGCCAGCGGGAAGCCCGATTGCGGGTCCCAGAAGGATTGCCCCTGCCATTACCAGTATTTCTCCCAGGTTGGAGGACAGTAAATACATGAGGTATTTTTTGATGTTCCCGAAAATATTCCTGCCTTCCTCCACGGCGGAGACAATCGAAGCGAAATTATCATCGGTGAGCACCATGGCGGCAGCTTCTTTGCTGACATCGGTGCCGGTAATACCCATCGCCACACCGATATCTGCTTTTTTCAATGCCGGGGCATCGTTAACGCCATCTCCTGTCATCGCCACCACGTCACCGCGCTTCGCGAACGCTTCGATAACCTTTAGCTTGTGTGAGGGAGAAACGCGGGCATATACCTCGATGTTGCACACGTTCTTTTCGTAATCTGCCTCGCTCATCTTGTCCAGTTCTGCCCCGGTAACTGCCATACCGTCTTTGAGAATTCCCAGTTCCCGTGCAATGGCGCTGGCTGTAATCTTGTGGTCACCGGTTATCATAATCGACTTTATGCCAGCATCTCCGCAGGTCTTGATGGCTTCCTTGACCTCCGGTCGCGGCGGGTCGATCATACCCGCGAGTCCCACAAAAACCATTGCTTTTTCGTACTCATTTTTATCGGATACGGTTTCTGGCAAAGGCTTATACGTCATTCCGAGCACTCTTAGAGCGTCTTCCGCCATGCAATGGGCAACCTCCAACAAACGCGTCTTATCTTTATCCGTTAATGACTTGACCTGCCCGTTTTCCAGAATCGAATTACACAGGTCGAGCACAATTTCTGGTGCGCCCTTGCAATAGACCATCTTGCCCTGTGAGCCCCGGTGGACGGTTGTCATGCGTTTGCGTTCAGAGGAGAACGGCACTTCGTCGATGCGCGGTGATTCTGCATTTTCTTTCTCATGGGAAAAACCGGCTTTGGTAGCAACCACAAGCAGGGCACCTTCCGTGGGGTCGCCTTTTATCTGCCAGACACCATCAGCCTGGACAAGGTGCGTATCATTACAGAGGGTATTGATTTTCATCAGGGTTTGGAATGTATTATCATCCGTTAGCGAGACCGGTTTTCCGTCTGCCAGGAACTCACCCTTCGGCTCATAGCCGGCACCGGACACGGAGATAGCCCTGCCATTGACGTAGAGCTGACGCACGGTCATCTGGTCCTGGGTGAGGGTGCCGGTCTTATCGGAGCAAATGACAGTGGTACTGCCGAGTGTTTCCACGGCGGAGAGCCGCCTGATTAGCGCGTGACGTTTCGCCATCTTTTGCACGCCGATAGAGAGGGAGATGACAACAACCGCCGGCAACGCTTCCGGCACAGCGGCAACCGCCATGCTGACACCCCAGATGAACATCTCGATGAAGGAATGCCCTTTTACGAAGATAAGCTGAAAAGCGACCAGAACAGTTACCAGAGCTAGACTGGTAATCCCCAGTATCTTACCAACCTTGTCCAGGTTTTTCTGGAGCGGCGTCTGTTCCTCTTCAACATCCTGGAGCATGGCCGCTATCTTACCGAACTCGGTCTGCATGCCGGTGGCAACCACGATACCCCGACCTCTGCCGTAAGTTACCGCGGTGCCTGTGTATACCATGTTTTTGCGATCACCCACCGGCACCTCACTGCCCTCGAT
Source organism: Dehalococcoidia bacterium (assembly GCA_030691775.1). Taxonomy (GTDB): domain Bacteria; phylum Chloroflexota; class Dehalococcoidia; order Dehalococcoidales; family Fen-1064; genus JAURWL01. The sequence continues at coordinate 1,348 of JAUYDN010000035.1, read as the reverse complement.
GACCGCGGTAGTCTTTTCTACCGGAGTAGATTCACCGGTGAGCGGTGCTTCCTGGGTATTGAGGTTGGCGCACTCGATGAGGCGCATATCTGCTGGAATTCGGTCACCGGTTACGAGTACAATCACATCCCCGGGCACCAGGTCGCGGGCGGGAATTTCTTTCTCATCGCCGTCACGGATAACCGTAGCCGTGGGCGCCGCCATCTTCTTCAGGGCTTCCAGCGCCTTTTCGGAACGAAACTCCTGGATAAAGCCGAGGATGACCACCGCAATGACGATAGCAAAGATAACAATCGCGTCCGTGATTTCTTCTGGCAAGCCTGCGCCTGGTTCCCATTTAACTACCCCGAAGACAACAGAAAGTGCCACTGCAATCAGAAGGATGATAACCATGACGTTCTTGAACTGCTCCAGGAGCAAAGTCCAGGGGGAGATTTTCTTCTCTTCCCTTAGCTCGTTGGGACCGTACTCCTCCAGGCGACTCTTAGCTTCTTCCGCGGTCAGACCGATAAGACGGGAACCCAGGGTTTTTACGGTGTCGGTGATACTTAAGTTATGCCAGACGGATTCGCTTTTCGGTATGGAGACCGTTGTGGATGCAGGTTTTCTTACCATATCTTTCGGTTTTCACTCCGTACGTTAATCAATAACTGAACTATACTATCGTATCTTGCGGGAAAGTCAGGTGTCAATGTAATTCCGAGAAATCCGAGAACAAGGATGGTCGACAAAAGAAGGGCAGGGTTTTGCCAGAAAAAGTAATGTGTTAATTCAGATTCCCTCCCCGGGAATTCACATATTACGCAGAGCATTAAGTAGATTACATCTTGTAGGGTGGGTTAGTCCGGTTTCAAGGGGGTGTCGTCTTTCAGATTTCGAGAGGACGTAACCCACCACAAATCATCTTATGCAAACATGTTTATGCTCTGAGTAGTAAGTATGTAATCAGGGTGAAATCGGGTGTTTACATTCGCCTGTAAAAGTTCAGAAACACATTGAACTCCTGAAAAAAGGTGACCAGAGGGTGTCCGGGGTGCAACAGATTTGTGTTTACGGTTTTCAGTAGTCAGAAATCATAGGGTAGGTAGCAGCCCATTTCACCGGCGTCAAACACCTGATTTTCATTTCTCTTGAACGACATCGGTTGTTTCCGGAATTCACGAGCCAAAACGTCTGAGTTCTTCCGTCAAAAACTGTCAACTGATAACTAATACTAACGCGTTAAATAATGATGAATCATTTGTCTTTGATTATATGAAAGCGCTGCGGTACCGCCTACAATGGAGGTGCCAGAAAACGATGAAGGAGGCACCGCAGCATGAAATATTATATCGGATGTGACGCCCAC
>JAUYDN010000006.1 GCA_030691775.1 Dehalococcoidia bacterium | reverse complement strand
GGCCTTTTTCCCATGGTTGGTGGAGCTTTTGGTCCGCCCGTGGCAGGTGCAATTTTCGACCGTACGGGTGAATACCAGCCGGCGTTTGTTATCTCGCTGGTACTTGCTACCGTTGCGTTGCTCCTGAGCTTTGTCCTTTCCAGACTCAAAGAGGGTGAGATACCACGCATAAAATTGTGAATTTTCAATTTTTTGTATTTACACAGGCTAGTTATCGGCTAATTTTTAAAGATATATCATTTTCTTTTACCGTAATTGGTTGTAAATGGCTGTCAATTAAGTTGCGCTTGTTTTACGGGTAGGTTATTATAGATTAGCAGTCTCCCCAAGAGACTGCTAAAATTTGAGCGAGGTGAAAGAGGAGTAAACACAATGGCTGTAAAACTACAACCGATGGGCGACCGCCTGGTTGTGAAACCCACGCAATCCGAAGAAAAGACCAAGAGCGGTATCTACCTGCCGGATACTGCCAAAGAGAAACCGCAGGAAGGCAAAGTGATTGCTGTAGGTCCAGGCAGAGTTACCGATGAGGGCAAGCGCATCCCTATGGATGTCGAGGTCGGAGACATCATCATTTACGGGAAGTACAGTGGCTCGGAAATCAAGGTCGATGATGAAGAGCTTATCATCATGCGGGAATCCGATATTCTCGCCAAAAAGACCACAAAAAAAAAGACTGGTTGACTGACAGGAGGAGATAATGGCAAAACAGATTATTTTTGGTGAAGATGTACGGCATGCGTTGAAGAAGGGTATCGATACCCTGGCGAACGCCGTCAAAGTTACGCTCGGTCCGAAGGGACATTGCGTGGCGCTGGACAAGAAATGGGGCGCCCCGGCCGTCATCGATGACGGCGTGACGATTGCCAAAGACATTGAACTACCCGACGCATTTGAGAACATGGGCGTCCAGATGGTCAAGGAAGCCGCCAGCAAAACCAACGATGATTGCGGCGATGGCACCACCACCTCGACCATTCTCGCCCACGCAATTATTACCCAGGGCTTTAAGAATATTGCCGCCGGCGCGGAATCGCAAGCGCTGAAGCGCGGTATTTCCATCGCGGTTGAAACCGTTATCGCGGAGCTCAAGAGAGCCTCCAACGAGGTCAAGGGGAAAGAGCAAATCGCCCAGGTTGCCACCATCACCGCAAAAGATAAGAAAATCGGCGACCTCATCGCCGAGGTAATGGAGAAAGTGGGCAAGGACGGCGTTATCACCGTCGAAGAGTCCAAGGGTATCACCTACGAGACGGAGTACGTGGAAGGTATGCAGTTCGACCGCGGTTTTGTCAGCGCTTACTTCATCACCAACGCCGACAAGATGGAAGCCGTCATCGAGGACCCGTACATCCTGATTACCGATAAAAGGATTTCCGCCGTGGCGGATATCCTGCCCGCGCTGGAGAAAATCCTGCAGACCTCCAAGAACCTGCTCCTCATCGCCGAGGATGTCGATGGCGAAGCGCTGGCGACACTCGTCGTCAACAAACTACGCGGCACGCTGAATGTCCTGGCGGTCAAAGCCCCCGGATTCGGCGACCGGCGCAAGGCGATGCTCGAAGATATCGCCATCCTGACCGGTGGCAAGGTCATCTCCGAGGAAGTCGGCCGCAAGCTGGATTCCGTGACGGTAGAAGACCTGGGCCGCGCCCGCAGAGTGACCTCCGATAAAGATAACACCACCATCGTCGAGGGCAAAGGCAGTGAGGCGGGCATCAAGGCACGCATCAAGCAGATTAAGGCACAAATCGAGGAGACCACCTCCGATTTCGACCGCGAGAAACTGCAGGAGCGCATGGCAAAGCTTTCCGGCGGCGTGGCGGTCATCAAAGTGGGCGCCGCTACTGAGATCGAACTGAAAGAGCGTAAGCACAGAGTCGAGGACGCACTCTCCGCTACCCGCGCCGCGGTCGAAGAGGGCATCCTTCCCGGCGGCGGGGTCGGTCTGCTGAACGCTTTACCGGCGCTGGACAAGTTAAAAGTAGAGGGTGATGAAGCTATCGGCATCGATATTATCCGCAAGGCCGTGGAGGAACCAATCCGCTGGATAGCCACCAATGCCGGCAAAGATGGTTCTGTGGTCATCGATGCAGTGAAGAAGGCCAAGAAAGGCTTCGGCTACGATGCGGAAAAGGACGAGTTTGGCAATATGATTGAGAAGGGTATCATCGACCCGACCAAAGTCGTGCGCAGTGCCCTGCAGAATGCCGCGTCCATTGCCAGCATGGTGCTCATCACCGAGTCGCTGGTAGCTGATATCCCGGAGAAGGAAAAGTCTCCCGGTATGTCGCCCTACGGCGGCGGTATGGAGGGAATGTACTAACCAGCAAAGCTGGTAAGTAACAAACTTCAAACATCAATAATCAAGCCTGTTCCCGCGCAGGCGGGAAACCCCTTTTCCCCACCCCTGGAAACGACGAAGCTCCGCGTCTTCAGACGCGGAGCTTCCTTTGTATCCCACCTGTCATTCCAGCGAAGGCTGGAATCCAGAGTACCTTCATTATTGCAAGGTGAAGCCGAAGCAATCTCTACCCTCTTTGTATCCCACCGAATTCTATTACTCCGCTCGAGTGAACGCCCTTTGTCATTCCCGGTTCGAACGGGAATCCAGAAGGCCCGGATTGACAACCTGTTGTTTCCCTGTCATAATATCGTTATCTAACGTCTTACCTCTTACGTCCTACGTTAGACTGGAGGTGCTATGGATGTACTTGTCCGCCTCAAACGGCAATTAACATTGCCGAAGGAAATCTGCAAGCAATTGGGCATTGAGCCCGGGGACAGGCTGGAATTAACCCTGGAGGATTCTGTGCTCATTGCTCGTCCCAAAAAAGCGCTCGCGCTGGAAGCCCTCAAGGAAATCCAACAGGCTTTTTCACGCTCCGGAATCACAGAAGAAGAATTGCTAGAGGCAGGCAAGGAGACAAGGCGAAAGCTTTTGAGGGAACGTCATGCCCGCAAAGCCTAGCCCGCTTGTCTTTCTGGACACCAACGTTCTCTTCTCCGGATTGTATTCTCCGAATGGACCTTCAGGGCGGATATTGAAACACTATATCACGGGTAAAATCAGGATTGTCGTCTCCCAACTCGTCCTTGAAGAGGTAGTACGGACCATTAAAGAAAAACTCCCGGTAGCATTGCCCGCTTTCAGAATACTGCTTCTCAATTCACCGCCTGTCATTGTGAAGGACCCAACCGCCGCAGAAATCGCCCGCTGGTCCAAGGTAATCGATGTAGCGGATGCCGCCATATTGGCATCCGCTGTAACTATTAAACCGGACTATCTGGTGACCGGCGATAAGCATTTTTTTGCAAACAAGGCAACAGTAAAGAAAGCGAGACTCAAGATTGTCACCCCGGCACAGTTTGTAAAAGAATTCGACGTTTAACCCCTCCGCTTTTTACTTCCCCGCGCATTATCATAACTGAACGGATGAAAAGGGCGCCGTTTGCTGGAAGAACAATCCATAATCACTGCGGTGCGCGCCGGGAATACCGGAGCTTTCGGTGCTATCGTAGAATATTACCAGGCGCCTTTGGTCCGTTACCTTTACCGGTTGACGGGGGACATGGAACTGGCGCGAGACCTGGCGCAGGACACCTTCATACAGGCTTACAAGTTTGTAAGGTGGGTGTTGTCTCGCTAAAAACGAACGAAACCAACCGAATATTCGTAATTCTCGATTTTGGTGGGTTTCATCCACCCCACTGTTACTCAAGCCCCAGGCTCACTTTAATGGCTTTATCCACTTCCGCCATCTTCTCATGACCCAACACCCCACACCTGGCTCCAAGCCTTCCTTTGTCCACGGTCACGATCTGGGAAAGATTAATGACGCTATCTTTCGGTAGTCTGCTTTCTTTCAATGAAACCGGTACCATGAACGGGTAGGACTTACCTGAAGATGTCGTCACAGCCGCGACAATGGTAGTCGGGCTTGTGCGGTTGCCCGTATCATTTTGAATAACGAGAGCCGGTCGGTGTCCGCTTTGTTCGCTACCTCTTGCCGGATTCCAGCTCACCCAGTATATCTCTCCGCGTTTTATTTCATTCATGTTTTCTGCCGGTACCCATTATTACTTCTCGCTGGGCTTCAAAAGTTTCGGTAGCTGTTTGTTTATTTATCTTCGCCATTGCCCGGTAACCTTCTTCAAGTTCCTTCTGCAACCTCTGTTTGGCGAACTCCTCGAGACATGAAGTGACTACCTTACTTCGGCTGGTCTTTTTCTCTCTGGCTATCTTATCTGCTACTTCTACCAATTCTTGAGGAACGCTAAGCGTGATTTTTATTGTTCGATTACCCATACCGATTCTCCATAACTTTTTATAAGCAGTATTAATCATACTCTCGCACGTACAATAAGTCAACCACCAAACGAATGGCGGAAAGTTGTTCGACAATGTTAAAGCTGTAACATAATATGCTGAAAATATAGACTCTAACCCCATCCGCTTTTTACCTCGCCGCTCATTATAATAACTGAACGGATGAAAGGGCGCCGTTTGCTGGAATAACAACCCGTAATCGCTGCGGTACGCGCCGGGAATACCGGAGCTTTCGGTGCTATCGTGGAATATTACCAGGCGCCTTTGGTCCGTTACCTTTACAGGCTGACGGGGGATATGGAACTGGCGCGAGACCTGGCGCAGGACACATTTATACAGGCGGGCTGATATATGATAACAAGGGAGGAGAACTGTGCCGATTTCACACCGGTAAGCTAAATCTCCAGCAGGTCAGCCAGTTTGCACTCTGTTTTGACAGGACCCACCACGGAGAGACGTAGCCGTTCGCTAACAAAAAGTTCCCGCGCTAGTTCTGCCATATCTTCTGCTGTGATTGCATCGATGCGGTTGACGACCTCTTCAACGGTCAGGATAGAGCCGTTCAGTATCTCTTGGCCACCCGTCCACCCCGCCACACTGCGGCTGTCCTCCATACGGAGCGAAAGCCTGCCTTTAGAAAGCTCCTTTGCCTTGGTGAGCTCTTCCTGAGGCACCGGCTCCTTGAGACAGGCGAGCTGTTTCAGAACAGCCTCGATGCCGACCGCCAGGTTTTTCGGTTCCACCCCGGCATAGACCGTCAATGCTCCGGAATCATGGAAATGGTCGAGGTAGCTATGGATGTTGTAAGCCAGTCCCAGCCGGTCGCGCACCTCCAGGAACAGCCGACTACTCATTCCCTCACCGAGGATTACGTTCAGCAAGTCGAGCGTGAAACGGCGCGGGTCAAGCAATGACACCCCGGGTAGCGCCAGGCAAAGGTGGCTCTGCTCCGTATCGCGGACCTCTACCCTCACCTGAGGGTTTACGGTTTCTTCGTAGGGCAGATAGGTTAAACATCGATGCTTGTTAGTCCAGCCGCCTAGCGTTTTGCCGACATTCTCGATGGCAACGTCATGAGAAACATTACCGGCGATGCTGACGACGGTATTCTGCGGCGTATACTCACAGGCGATAAAGTCCAGCACTTGCTGGCGGTCGATACCGGCCACGCTCTCTTTGCTACCCGCCACGTCACGCCCCAGCGGGTGCTTCGGCCAGAGTAGCTCATCGATGAGCATCCCCACAAGCTGGTGTGGAGAATCACGGCTCATACCTATTTCTTCGATAATGACCTTGCGTTCCCGCTCGAGGTCGCGGGACTCGATGCGTGAGTTCAACACCATATCGGCAAGCACATCGAGGGCAAGAGGGAAATGGTGCATTGCCACCTTGCACCAGTAAACGGTCAGCTCTTTATCCGTACCACCGTTGAGAATGCCCCCCAACCCTTCGATTGCCGTTGATATATCTTTGGCGCTGTGGCGTTTTTCCGTACCTCTGAAACAGAGGTGTTCGATGAAATGAGATACACCCGCTTCGGCGTCGGATTCGTAGCGTGAACCTGCCCCGAGGTAGATACAAACTGACACTGACCGGGTGTGGGGCATCGGGCTGGTGATTATTTTTAGACCGTTGTCCAGCGTAACTTTTTGATACAAACTATTACCCCTACCTATTCAATTCTACGGTATGGTTGCGTTTTGGTCAATCTGCGGGGATGTGGCTCCGCCCGAAATCTCGGTAACTCTACCCGTCGGGATTTTTTTGCCTCTCCCATGCCTCAAAAAAGAAAGGGAAGCCGCGGTTAACCGCGGCTTCCCTGCAACGTATCCATCTACCGGTACGGGTCTACCGCTTACCGGTCAACTTAAACCTGAGGTCCTGGTCAATCCACGCCTGGCGGAAGGGCCGGATATAGTGATAGGTGCCGGACATGTAAGACCCTTCGTACTGGTTAATCCACGGTTGCCAGTACAGGAAAGTAGACGGCGAAGGTAATGGGATGACGTACATTTGTTCGAGAGCGTAGCTACTTATCTCTTTGAGGATAGTATTGCGCGCCGCTTCATCCGCAGTTGTCAGAGCTTCGGTACGTTTCTGGTCCCACCATGCGTCTTTGACCCCGGCGATATTGGAGTAATGACCGCTCATAAAGATATCCATATTATTGAGCGCCGTGGCATTACCATAACCCCATATCTGGAGACCCGGGAAAGTCCGCGCATAGTTAACGCTGGTAAAGACAGCGGACTCACGCGGGTCGAGGGTAAGTTTCACACCAATCTTTTCCCAGTCCGCCTTGATTAACGAGACCACCTCTTCGTGCTGTGCGTTGGTGGCGACGTACATGACGGATGTCTGGAACCCGTTGGGATAACCGGCTTCCGCGAGCAGTTTCTTTGCTTTGTCCGGATTGTAGGTCAGTGTTTCCTTGATGTTTGCCGGCAAGTTCTCGTAGGCTGTGTACACGCCGATGTCGAACGGGTTGAAGAACCGGTTCAGGTAATTGGCGTGACCGCCCATCAGGTCCTTCATGATGACATCACGGTTGATCGCCATGGAGAGCGCCTGCCGCACCTTTTTGTTATCGAACGGCTGAACATCCGTGCGCGGTGTCATCTCCAGTGAGTAGTTGGCGAAGAGTTCCCGCTTGCGGAGTTCGGGGTTTGATTTGTCCAGGTTGGGAACATCCGCCCAGACCACCGTCCTGACATCTAGCTTGGCGGTCCTCAACGCCGCCAGGCTGGTAGATGGATCCGGAATGATAAGGGTAGAAATCTTATCGATATAGGGCAGTCGGTTCTGCGGATTGAACGGGTCGAACCCCCAGTAATTCGGGTTTTTCTGGAACGTCACCGAGCTACCTTTGACCCAGTCCACCAGCATAAAGGGTCCTGTGCCACAGGCATTCTTCCAGTCCCTTAGAAGCTGGTTTTCCTTGTCCTGGGCATCCCTCACCAGCTCCTTGGGCACAACGAAGATGGTGTCTACAATCCTGAACCACATCGAGGAATCGAACTTTCCCCATTCCAGGATGACGGTGTATTTATCCTGTACGGATACTTTTGGTTTGATGGGCATCGCCACCAGCCAGCTTCCCGGCTCGGAGAACATACGGCGGATGGTTACAGCAACGTCATCAGCCACCATCTCACGCCCGTTGACCGGAGGTTTATTGTGGAAATACGCTCCTTTGCGCACGCGGAAGACCCACTTAAGCGGGTTGGAGAGGTCCCAGCTCTCCAGACTGGCACCCTTGAAGTATTTGTCCGGGTACTGCGGATAGGCTCCCAGGCCGATTTCTTTTGTCCCTGCTGGCCCTTTAGTCCAGTCCGGGTCGACCAGCGGCTCATTGGTATAATCCAGCGTTATTGATTGCCAGGCAGTCTTATATGCCTGGTCGAAGTCCAGCGGGTCGATGCCGGAGACGAGTGTGAGCGTGCCGCCGTATTTGGGACCGGTAGCGGCAGGTTGGGTAGTTTTCGCCGGAGTAGTCGTCGGAGTGGTCGCAACGGGGGAAGTCGTTTGCGTAACAGTACCGGTTACAGTTTTGCCGCCTTGCTGGGTTGGTTGTGCGGGTTGACACGCAACCATCACCATGGTCGATGCTACGAGTATACCGAGGACGCCATAAATGAATCGCCTTTTCACCTTTCCTGTTCCTCCTTTTATTTTTGACCTGCATTCACAGTATTTTTTCATCTTAAATCATTCAGTCCTCCGAACAAGAAAATGGAAATACGCGTCTTACTCTTGTCTGGTGGCTTTCATTTTCGCTTGTGCTTTCTTCACTTTGCCGCCTTCATAGCGACCGATGCCACCCCTGAGTCTCGGGTCGAGCAGGTCTCTGAGCGCATCACCAAGCATATTGATGCCGTAAACCGCAACGCTTAGCGCCATACCAGGCCAGAGCACCAGCCAGGGCGCTTGCAACATGTAACGCCGCCCACTGCCGCTGAGCATACCACCCCAGGTAGGATTGGGAGGCGGGATGCCGAAGCCCAGGAAGCTGATGGACGCTTCGGCGAGAATGGCGCCCGCCATACGGGTGGTGAAGATGATGATGACCACGGGCATAATATTGGGCAGGATGTGTTTCATTAGAGTCCGGGGCACCTGGCTACCGATGGCTGACGCTGCGTCCACGTAGACGTTTTCCTTGATTCCGATGACGGCGCCACGCATAGTCCGCGAACCGCCGATACCCCCCGAAATACCGAGTACGAGCACCACCTGCAACAGCCCCTGTCCTACAAACGCCATAACACTGAGCAAGATAATCAGCTCCGGGAAGCACATCCAGGCATCGACGAGTCGCTGGACAATCATATCGAACTTGCCACCCAGGAACCCGGACACGCCGCCAATCAAGAGCGAAATCATCACGCTCAGGGCCGGAGACGCCAGTCCCACTATCATCGATGTCCGCGCGCCTGCCAGAATCCGGCTGAAAAGGTCACGCCCCAGGTTGTCCGTACCGAGGATGTATTTCGGGGAAGGCGCCTGTAGAAATTCCCCGGGGTGCGGAGCGAGCGGGTCATACGGAGCCAGAAAGCTAGAGAAGATACCGGCGAACAGCATGATGAGGACGATTGCCCCGCCAAACGTGCCTACCGGTTTTTCCTTCACCAGCCGTATCAGCAGGTCGGCGAAAAAGGAGCGCCGCTTTTTTAAAGGTTTTTGAACATTGATAACGGTTTCTTTTACCGCCATACGATTCTATTTGCTCCTAGCGGTACCTTATTCTCGGGTCGAGGTAACCGTATAAAATATCAACGACCAAGTTGTTTAACAGGACGAAAGCGGCGATAAACAGGTTCACCCCGGAAAGCATGATATAGTCCCGCTGGGTCAAGGACTCTATCATCAGGCGTCCCATTCCCGGCAGAGCGAAAATCTGTTCCATAATGACCGTGCCGCCGACCAGCACCGGAATGCCCATCCCGATAATTGTGACCACCGGGATCAAGGCGTTTTTCAAAGCGTGCCGCGTAACCACCAGCCGCTCTTTCATCCCCTTCGACCAGGCGGTGCGGATGTAGTCCTGCCGCAGTACCTCCAGCATCATCGTCCGCGTCATGCGCATGCTGGTACCGGAGCCGCTCAATCCCATGATGAGCGCCGGAATGATGAACTGTTGCAGATTGCCGATTGGGTCAACGGTCAGCGGGATATACTGTACCGGCGGCGACCAGTTCCACCAGATAGATGGATAGACCATAACCATGGTACCCAACCAGAAACCCGGGACAGAGAGGAAGGCAATGGATGCACTACGGCCAACGTAGTCCCACACTGTGTCCTGGCGTATCGCCGAGTAGATACCGATAGGAAAAGCTACCGCCTGCCCGATAATCAATGCCATCAGTCCAAGTTCGATGCTGACAGGGAGACGGTTCCGTAAATCATCTACAACTTTTGTAGTCGACCATAAGGACTTGCCGAAATCCCCGCGCAGGATATTCCAAACCCACCGCCCGTATTGCTCATAAATCGGCACGTCCAGGCCGAGCATCCGCCGTATTTCATCCGCGCCCTGCTCTTTTGCTTCTCTTGAGGTATAAATGTGCTCGGCGACCATCATATCGATGATATTGCCCGGTATGATACGGATAAGCAGGAACACGAGGATGGTAATGATGAAGAGCGTGGGTACAAGCAGTCCGAGTCTTCTGACGATATAGGAAATCATGAACTTTCTCCAAGCCGATTACAGGGCATACAAACTCTACGCACCGTTAACACGTCCGCAAATACACCGCAGCGCCGAAATGCCAGAAAGCAAATCACTTCATTTCAAGCTGGTAAAAGGAATGGCCTACGTAACAATTGTTATTTCTGGCGTATTATATTTGCTCACAACGGTGCCTGTCAAGTTGAACGTGGAGACGACTGGTTCCCGCGGATACCTCTAAGTGGGGAGAAACAGTTGACTAGAAGCCTCGGGTTAAGTTACATTAGAGTAGGCACGGGAGAATATCCCGTGACTATGCCGCCGGAGAGCCGAAGTGGCGGAATGGCAGACGCGCTACGTTCAGGGCGTAGTGTCCATAACGGGCGTGAGAGTTCAAATCTCTCCTTCGGCACCAACTTGTATGCGCTTGTAGCTCAGTTTGGATAGAGCGCGGCCCTGCGGAGGCTGAGGTCGTGGGTTCGAGCCCCGCCAAGCGCGCCACCTTCCCCGGGCGGTTAGCTCAGCTGGTTAGAGCACCTGCTTTACACGCAGGGGGTCAGAGGTTCGAATCCTCTACTGCCCACCATAAAGTTGGGTGATAATTTCTCGCCTAGGGCATAGCTAACCCAAAACCTACAACTTTCTATGCATTTATTTATACTATAATCTTGTGTTACGATGATAAGCATGGATTCTCTAATGACATGGAATTGGACAGCAATTGGTACTATTCTACTGGCTATTGCCACCGGTGTTCTTGCTTTTTTTAACTGGAAAATTATTAAGCAGAATAGCGAAATAAGGCAGAAAGAAAGAAAAGAAAGACTTTTAAAAGAAATTATAAACTGGGGAGAATCAATAAAAAGATGTAGTTTTATATCCAACCTAGAAGAGTTGATTATTGTATTAAAACTCACGGGAGACGATAAGCGACGTGTTTTGGCACTTAAGCATGATTATGAATGTAGGATTGTTGGAGTGAGATATACCTATCTGAAAAAGGTCGCCTCGGAACTCGATGTTAGCGTACAGAGCGCTATTAAAGATGTCAGTGCTACTCTTGCTAGACATATAATTCTCCTTGGGTTGGAGTGGGAAGGAAAAACTAAGGAAAATGATGTGCCCGATAGCATAGATATATTAAAAGAAAGCGTTAATAAAATGATAGAGGTTGCAGCAAGTTTTTTACCCAAGTAATTAATGAGCGATGCTTCAGCCTTGCCCAAGAATTTTTATTCTAAGTAGCTGTACCGCCGGTATCAGCCCTCTCTCTCAAACAGAAGTTCGGGAACTGTCCCCCAAACTCCACCATTCCGTTCAATAGGCAGAACTGAGTCCTCTCCGCTCTGGATTAGCGTGAATCCCAGAGAGTGTACGTCAACCAGACTTCTTCTCCAGAAAGCTTGCCCCACAGGTTGTAAATTATGTTTTGGATGTCCAGTCGCTCCTGTTCTTCCGCCCGCAGAAAAACATCCTTTTTAAATTGCGACTAACCGATAAAGCACGCAGTCTGTGTTCTACAACCATGTGGTAGTCTCTCTGTTGTATATCTCTTTCACGCTTCTGTAAAGCCCGCCGAATGATGCCGGATACTGCCTGAGGGTCAAAGGTGGAATGGACAGCCTTGCGCACTTGGTCTAAGCGTCAAGGACTTAGCGGAGAGGCTCAAGACAAATTCCAGATTATGATTCTAAATCCACGGTAATAAACGCTTGCGCATGGACGCCGCCTGCCGTCAAGGTGCACGCCGGATGTGATTGAACACGTTCTCCAGTATCTCCGCGGCGGCGGTAGATGGGTCGGTTTTCTTCTCGATAATATCCTCTGCCAGCCGTTCAACCTCACCTTTCAGTAGCAGGTTACCGACCCCCATCACCATCACGCGCCTTTTTTTGTGATTAGCGTTCATTATGTCAAATATCCTGTATACCCGCGTTAAACCAGTTCTATCAGCCTGTAGTTGAAATTAACGATGATTACCACCGCCGCAACCAGCAGTACCACGGTGGTGACTGTAAAAGTCACTTTGTAGCTGGTCGATTTGCTCATCGCGCGGAGGAACAGTTCAATATCCGGCCGCGTAATATTGCCGAGAATCATCCGCCCGATTTTCGAATCCAGCCACTCCGTCTTCAGCGGGACCATCAACAAGACGAGAAAAATGAGGTAGCCCAGAAGAATCGTGTAACCGATGCCGGCATAAAAGGCAAGTAACGCCTCCACCAGCCAGATGAGTACTATGGAAAGAATGCGCCAACTCATTCGTTTCCCCATTAAGGATAAGGAAAAATCGGGGTGAGAGGATTTGAACCTCCGACCTCAGCGTCCCAAACGCTGCGCGCTAAACCAACTGCGCTACACCCCGGTGTGGAGAAAATTACAAATTTCAATAAACAATTATCAAGCCCCACCTTTTCCCCGCCCCTGGAGAGAAACTGGCAAATCCCCTCCTTCTTTCCGCCCCTGATGTATGATAAATGACCTGCCGTATCTGGGTCAAGTCAGCACATGCAGGGTGGGTTAGCGAAGTCCGAGGACTATTCCCCTGCCATAGGCATGCGGGACGAAGCGTTACCCACCACTCAAATACTCCGCCCAAAAAGGTGGGTTTCGTTCACTATTTACATTGCAACATCCGCAACCGGTTAAAAAAGTTTTATACCGCGATGGTGTACCATGCGCCAATGAGACTCAACCCACCCTACGATTACCCGCCGTATCTGGGTCAAGTCAGCTCAAGGGTGGGTTAGCGAAGTCCGAGGACTATTTCCCTGCCATAAGCCTGCGGGACGAAGCGTAACACGCCACTCAAATGCTCCGCCCAAAAAGGCGGGTTTCGTTCACTATTTACATTGCAACATCCGCAACAGGCTAAAAAAGTTTTATACCTGGATGGTATACCATGCGCCAATGTGACTCAACCCACCCTGCGATTACCTTTCGGTCTCCGCCCCAGTTTTGTCTCCCTGTTACTTTCCTTCCTTACCAACGGCAGAATTACGTTAAAAGGACGGCGTAGGACTATTCTGTATTTTGACGTAATCTGGTGCGTTTTACCTATTGACATTTTACCAGAATCGTATTAATCTTATCGCACACGATTGTCATACAGGATATATTTTTGTTAATCCGCGGCACGTCTTTTCTAAGGTTTAATTGCGTCCGCCTGTCGAGACGTGTTTCTTTCTTGCCCATCGCGGATATCCGAGTAAACCGTCACCATATTTTGCACGGATAATAAATTTCAAAAAAAGAGGAGGGGAAACACGTGAAACTCAAGAATGGGCTGTGGTTGGTGCTTGCCTGTTTGCTTGCCCTGGGCATGGTACTTGCATCGTGCCAGCCTGCGGTGCAACAGCCAACCGGCGGGCAGACCGTGACCGGCAAGGTAACGGGACAAACAACCGCCGCGCCAACAACGGCACAACCGAAAGCTTCGCCATCACCTACAACACCCACTGCATCAACCGACGCACCTAAATATGGCGGCGTGCTCAATGTCGGCATCGCCGTGGATATTCTGGGTTTTGATGAGGCATTCACCTCGCACTGGCTGGTCTACACCCTGACACTGACCAATGAAGAACTGCTGAGCCACGATTGGTCAAAAGGTCCCGGTGGTACCAACCAAGCCGACTACATGCTCGGTGGTATTAACCGCCTCGACCTGAAAGCTGGCGTCATCGCGGAAAGCTGGGAAATTCCCACCAAGGGCACAATCATCTTCCGCATCCGCAAAGGCATTAACTGGCATAACAAGGCGCCGGTCAACGGACGTGAACTCAACGCGGAGGACGTGGTCTATTCTTTGAAAAGGGTCTGCACAGAACCACGTTCCTACATCAAGGTCTCCTATCCCGCAATGGCGGCCGGCGCCGAAATCACCGCGCCTGACAAATGGACGGTCGTCATCAAGACACCTCTGGCAGAGTTCGGCAACATGCTGACACTCCTGCCTGACTTTGCCTCAATCATCCCTAAAGAGGTTGTAGATAAATATACCGATATGCGGGACTGGAAAGTCAGTGTGGGCACAGGACCATTTATGCTCACCGATTTTGTCTCCGGGAGTTCCGCCTCGCTGGTGAAAAATCCGGGCTACTGGGGTAAAGACCCGGTCGGCCCCGGTAAAGGAAACCAGCTACCTTACCTCGATGGGGTGAAGTTCCTGGTAATCCCCGACCAGTCCACGCGCTATACCGCACTGCGTACCGCCAAGATAGACTGGGTGCCTGGTGTCCTCTGGGATGACGCCGCCAGCATCCGGAAGACCAACCCCGATATCACCTACCGGCGGTATCTACTGGATAGCACGGTGGTGCTCTATATGAGGTTAGACAAGCCAGAACTGCCTTTCAAAGACAAAAGGGTGAGACAGGCGCTGGCAATGGGAATCGACCAGCAAATGTTGAAAAACGTCTACTACGGCGGTGAGGCTGAAATCCTTAGCTGGCCGATTATCAATACGAAGGAATACAAGAACGCCTTCGTTCCGTATGAACAGCTTCCCCAGGCTGTAAAAGACCTCTACACATACAACCCGGATAAAGCTAAGAAACTGCTTGCTGAGGCCGGGTTCCCGAGTGGGTTCAAGACCAAAGTCCAGGTTTACAATACGCCTCCGTACATCGATGTCTTGTCACAAGTCAAGGCAATGTGGGCAAAGATTGGGGTTGAACTGCAGATTGAGCCGCTCGACTATGCCGTTATCACATCCCTCGCGGCGCGGCGCGCCTACGATGAGATGATGTACGCCGGTAACTCCGGCATCGGTACCTATTTCAAGATGATCAACTTCAATGGTCCTTCGCAGTTCAACGGCAGTTACGTGGACGACGCCAAGGTGAAGGAAGCCTACACGAAAGCACAGGACCTGGCAGGTATCGATGAGAAAGGGCAGGATGACCTGCACCGTGAGTTGATGCCCTATGTGCTGGAGCAAGCCTGGGTACTTACACGTCCTGCGCCTTATACCTATGTCTTCTGGCACCAGTGGCTCAAAGGTCACAACGGCGAAATATTCACCGGCTACTACAACGTGTATGCCTTCCCCAAGTTCGCCTGGCTTGACCTGGGCCTGCGGATGAAGATGATAGGGAGATAGAAGAAGCCGGCAGATAAGGAAGATTTTCAACAGACGGGGGGCGGAGCTTAAGCTCCGCCCCCCCCTCGCCTAAAAGATAAATACCGTTTGAGTGGCTTACTTCCCCTTCCAGACCGGCGACCGTTTCTCCCGGAAAGCCCGGATGCCCTCCCGCCCGTCCTCCGTTTGTGTAGAAGCCCGGAACCGCTTCCCTGTTTCCTGGCGGTGCACTTCGGGCGGCCACTGCAAAGCGCCGTAGGTCAACTCCTTGATGCCCTTAATGGATAAAGGCGCGCCGCGCATCAGCTTCTGCGCCAGCTCCAGGGCGGCGGGCATGAGCTGGTCCGGTGCTACTACCTTGCTCACCAGCCCGATTTTTAAAGCTGTTTGCGCATCGATGATTTCCCCGGAATACATTAGCTCCAGGGCTTTTTCCATCCCGACGATGAATGGCAAAAGGTAGGGACCGGCGCCGGTATCCGGTACCAGCCCCCTCTGCGCAAAAACCCAGCCAAAACGGGCGTTTTCTGACGCGATGCGGAAATCGCACTGCACCGTCCACTCCGCGCCCATCCCCACGGCGGGTCCATTTACCGCGGCAATCACCGGCTTGGGGATGCGAGTCCAGCGCCAGCCGGGGAGCGGATTTTCCGGCAACTGGCGCGGCGTTGGTGACGGGCGCGCCGCCTCTCGCTCCTCCGGGGAACGGGAGAATACGGAGACATCGGTCCCACCACAGAACGCCCTGCCTGCCCCGGTGAGGATGACCACACGCACCTCGTCATCGAGCGTAACGTCTACGGCGATATCCGTGAGCATTACCTGCATTTCATCGGTGACGGCGTTCATTTTTTCCGGACGGTTAATGGTTATGGTTCCGATGCCGCTTTCCTTCTTAAGGATAACCAGTGACTCCGTCATGTGCATCTCCCTCTCATTAGTTAAAAGTTAAACTTTGTGGACGCGCTCGGCTTTCGAAATGAATTCTTCCACCTTCTTGCGGATGGTGATTTTATCGAACTTACCCACGCTGGTCTTGGGGATATCGTCCGTGAACACCACGAAGTCAGGCAACATCCACCTGGTTATTTTACCCTTATCCACGCCTTCCTTCTCCAGGAAAGTGATGACATCCGGCGGTTTAACGTTAGCTCCCGGCGCCAGTTTGATGATTGCCATCGGTCGCTCGCCCCATTTCTCATCGGGGACGCCCACGTAAGCTGCCTCCAGTACGAAATCCGCGGTGGCGGTGATATTCTCCAGGAGCACGGTCGGCACCATTTCTGCGCCACTGCGGATAACATCCGTAATTCGGTCTACAATCTGGATATAACCCAGTTCGTCGACCTTGGCGGCGTCACCGGTATGAAACCAGCCGTCCCTCCAGGCGGTGGCTGTCCTTTCCGGGTCCTTGTAGTACTGTTCCATAATCCAGTGACCCCTCAATACAATCTCGCCCTGGGTCTTGTTATCATGCGGGACTTCATTACCTTTTTCATCAACGACTTTAGCTTCGATACCATCGATTGCCAGGCCGGTCTTGACACGGATTTCATCCAGCTTGTCTTTAGGCCAATCCACCATCCAGCGTTTTATCTGGGCGGCAATGGAACCGGCGGCGGTCTCCGTCATCCCGTAACCTGATGCAACACTGAAATGCGGGAACATTTTTTCCGCTTTGGCTTTCAACCCCGGCGGCAGGGCAGCGCCACCGATGCCCAGGTTTGTCAGACTGCTCATATCCCACTTCTTAAAGTCCGGATATTCGATGAGCATCGCGAGCATCGTGGGCACCAGGCCGGAAGAGGTCACCTTCTCCGTCTGTACCAGTTCACAGAAAGCTTCAGGCGCGAACCTGCCGGGAAAAACAATCTTGGAGGCGTTATAGACGTTCTGCCACGGCGCGCCCCAACCATGAATATGGAAAAGCGGGACATTAACCATGGGCACGTTGATTTTTGGTTGTGGGGGGTCGCCAGGGAGACGCGGCGCCTGCCCGATGACGGCAACGATATGAATAGTCTGCAAATAAAGCTGGCGGTGGGTGAACATGATACCTTTTGGCAGTCCGGTAGTGCCGGTGGTGTAATAGAGAACAGCGGGAGTATTCTCATCCAGTTCGGGCCAGTCGTAGGTTTTCGGCTGGTTTTTGATGAGCTCTTCATATTCATATACAGGCTGGACACGCGTCTGCGGTAACCCCGGCTTATCCGACATATAAACAACCATTTTCACGGTATCTTTGATTCTATCCCATACCATATCGAGCAGGGGCATGACGATATCATCGGCAAACAGCACTTTGTCTTCCGCGTGTGTAATGGTGTACAGGATATGCTCCAGCGAAAGCCGGACATTGATGGGATGGGCAACAGTGCCAGTGCAGGTGCTGGCATAGCACAACTCGAGGTGACGGTGATGGTTGAGCGCGGCAGTCGCAATACGGTCGCCAGGTTGTCCCGGCTTCCCCGGTTTCAGTCCGAGGGTTTTGGTCATGGCATTAGCCAGCTGGCAGGTGCGTTCGTACCACTGCTTCCAGGTAAAGCGGTAATACTGACCGGCGTCGCTACGGTAGACCACGCCGATGTCGTCCGGGTAGAGACGGAGCGGTCGCATCATCAGGTTCTTGATAAGGAGCGGGTAACGGGAGCTGAACTCAGGGTAAGTTTTTGCCTCCATTGAACACCTCTTTTTCGTTATTTTTAGTGCGGGGTGCTTACTACCCTCCGCCACTATTTCCCGAGTACCTGGTAGAGACGCGCAACGTTCATGCGGACAATCATATTATCCATGGCTTCGGTATCGGAGGGGAATTTGACCGGTGGCGTCAACCGTTGCTGGGCTTCTTCCAGACTCCATCCTTTCTTCATAGCATCCTGTACGGTATTAATCCAGGCTTTAATTGTGGCACTCATTACCGGTAAGTACGTTGGGTCACACACCTCGCCGTGACCGGGCACGAGCACTTTCACGTTGAGAGTCTGCAAGCGCTCCAGTGATTCCAACCACTCGAAAGGTAAGGCTTGCTGAAGCCAGGGTTGTACCTTACAAAAGACATTGTCCGATGTGAAGATTACTTTCTCTTCCGGGATGAAAACAGCCACCTGGTAAGGCGTGTGTCCGGGTAGACTGATAAGCTTGAAGGTATGGCCGCCAACGTAGAGTGTCATTTCTGAAGTCAGGGTGATTGTGGGTGGACGAAATTGGAAACGTTTCATCAGGGCATAGTCAGCCGGCGATTGCTTGAAGCGCTCTTTTGTCTGTTCCAATGACCCGGCAAGGATTGCCTGGCGGGTGCCTTCGTGGGCTACGACAGTGCCTTTGAAAAAGCCGTTTCCCGTCCAGTGGTCGCCGTGAGGTTCGGTATTGATGAGGTAGCGGACAGGACCATGTTCAGCGATGATGTCCCGCCATTTGATAGCATCCGTGGGCATTTGCGGGGTATCTATCATTACCACGCCATCGCTGGTGACGACAAAGCCGGGGTTACAGCCGCGGATGCCGGTTTCCGCGAAGACGTTTTTGGCAACCTTCTGCATCATTCCCTCCGCAATTAATATTTGGTACCCGGGTGACGATAGAGATGGATTAATCCTGAACGATTCACCGTGAACGGATTCATCCTGAACGGTTCACCGTGAACGGACATATTGTAATCCAAAGGCTGGCAAGATTACAAGACCCCCTTTGCCCCCTCTCCGCAGGCTCCCCCCCAATATCAAATGGCAACTAACAAGCCTGCTCCCGCGCAGGCGGGAATCGCAAACAATATCTAATAACTAATACCTAACCCCTCATAGCCGGAACCAAAAAGTTGGGGATAAATTTTTCAGCTTCGAGCTACGAGTGAGATAAAAAATATCTTTACCATCTTACGCAGGATTTCATTCGTAAGGGACTAATACAAGCGTCAGAATAATTGTTGAGACATCGCTCAGTCTGTCTTTGCGAGCCCTTCAACTTCGTTCAGGGTAAACCCAGGCGAAGCAATCTCTGGATAAAAAAGGGGGTTTTATTAAGCGTTAGATTGCCACAGCCTGCCCCGTTCCCGTATCGCGGTACGGGACAAGACTTGATACGGGGCCTGCCCCGTACTTGATACGGGGTCGCTCCGCTCCTCGCAAAAACAAATGAATCATTATTATTTAATGCGTTTGTAATAATAACAATGTATACGGTTTACCCGTTATCGGGGATTCGACAAGTACCACGCAGCACCTGGGAAATACTTCCATTACAATCTCCAGGGCTTGACATGCCGAATATGAGAATGCTAATTTAATGCCACCCATAACAAGAAGGAGGAAAACCGGATGAATGAAGGAATCTACCGTCAGCTCGGGGAAGTCATGGCAAAACGCGGTCTCGGTGGTAGACCGACGAATGTTCCTGAGTACGACACGATGTTACGGGTCCTGTTCACGCCTGATGAAGCCGAGTCATCCTGCGTTATGCCGCCGGGTTATTTCACCCCGAACGTGATTTCTCAAGCCACCGGAAAGAATGAATCCGATGTCACCATTACCCTGGAAAAGATGGCGGATAAAGGGTTGTGCATGTCTGTGGTCAGAAAAGGCGCGCGTGTCTATGTTGGCCCGCCCCTGATGCCGGGTATCTTCGAGTTCCAGTTCATGCGGGGGACAAAAACAGAAAGAGACTATGAGATTGCCCGGGCGATAAATGCCTACCGTAAAGCCGCCGCCAGCGTCACTGTAATACCTCGCCGCGCGTCTTATCCCGGCTCGCGGGTAATTCCCGTACAGAGGACTATAAAAGCTGAAACCTCGGTACAGACATTCGACCAGGTGCGTAATTATATCGAAAACTCGGAACCGATTGCTGTCACCACCTGCTATTGCCGCCATGAAGCCCTGCTTATCGACGAGAAGGATATCTGCGGCATGCCGAATGACGTCTGCATGCAGTTCCGTACCAGCGCGGAATACCTCATCGAAAGAAAAATCGGGCGGCAGGTGAGCAAAGACGAGGCGATGGATGTGATGCGCCGGGCGGAAGAAGCTGGTCTGGTCCACGCCTGCGTCAATACCCAGCGGCTGGATTTCATTTGCAACTGTTGCGCCTGTCATTGCGCTATTCTCCAGAACGTTCTCCGTCAGCCCCGGCCAGCAGATGCCATTCTCCATGCATTTTTGCCATCATTCGGCGAAGAGACGTGCACCTTGTGTGGTATCTGTACCGACCGGTGCCCTGCCAAAGCCCTATCGATTAATGGAGGCAACCTGCCGGAATGGAATGCGGAGCGGTGCATCGGGTGCGCGGTGTGTGCCTCCGGATGCCCCGAGGGTACAATCGTGATGGTAGAGAGACAGGGGGCATTTGTGCCGCCGGCAGATATGAGGACGCTGGGTGAAGTGATTGCGAAAGAAAGGTCTCGCGCCGATTTCTGACAAATACCGTTAACTAACGACTGATTACTGACAGCTGATAGCTAAATATGCACGAAATGTCCATCGCCCGCAGTATTATCGATATCGTCGAAAAGGAAATGGCTGAACATTCTGCAAAACATCTAAAAGCCGTTAATATCAGCGTGGGCAAAATGGCGGCGGTGGCGGCTCACCAGCTTGAATGGTGGTTTAACATCATGGTTAGCGAAACAGCGGAAATGACCGGCGCCACTCTGAGCGTGAAAACCGTACCGCTGAGCTACCGGTGTCCAGGGTGCGGGGCTGAATTCACCTCAGAAGAACTGGCGCTTAAATGCCGGGAGTGCGGTGCGGGACACCCCAGTCTTACGGGCGGCACGGAACTCACAGTCGAGAGCATCGAGGTGGATTGAAACCCCAGGCAAACCAATACTCAGAATGTAATAACCCTGGTAAAAACGGTAAAGAAAGATAACAGATTGGTTCGAATCCCCTTAGCTGGAGTAAAGTATACAAATATAGACACGATGTATACAGAAGTTCAACAGCACTAACCATGTTGTTGACAGGTAACGCCCCCATGGGCTATTATTGCAACTGGGTGCAATAAGAATGAGTTGTTTTGCTACCTTGAAGGGAAAAGGGCTCAGACTCACGCAACCGCGTAGGGTAATCTTAGATTTTATCCATGACAAAGGCGATCATCTCACGGCTGAGGAAATTATTAACTATGTCCATGGAAAGTTTCCCCGAGTCAACAAGTCAACTATTTATCGCACGCTAGAACTCCTTGAAAAAAACGAGTGTGTGTTCAAAAGTGAGTCTATGGATCGGACCATCTATCACCATGCTGAGGAAGGACATCACCATCACATGGTGTGCAGCAAGTGCGGTAAAACCATAGATTGTGAAGAAGACCTTTTTGCACCGGTGGAGAGATCGCTTGGGGAGAAATACGGGTTTAACGTTGACTTCAAGCATGTAGTTATGAGTGGACTCTGTGAAAGATGCAAGAATTTGACTGGTTAAGGCCCCCTATATATTTTTTCCTTTTAATTGCAACTAGTTGCAATTAACTAATGGGTGTAAATTTATTCCGCACCGCAGGGCGTTTACCCTGCGGGCGGCCAAGGGACTCCGTCCCTTTGGAAACCCTGGATAAGGGAACCCTGTGCCAAGAGCACAGGGAGTTCTTTTCCATTAAAGCTTATCGCAATTAATCGCAAACATTTAAAAGGAGGTAAAGATATGGCATGTTTTCTTGTTCCTATGGGAGAGGCTATTGTGACAACCATTGTTCAGAAGGTTGTGGAGAAAAGAGAGAAGAAAGTTGGTGGGGAAGCGGCTATAAAAACAGGGTTGAGTTGGAGCCGCAAGTTGAGCTGGTTGAATAAACTATTATGGGGTGGGACGATACTGCTGGCATTTGAGCATGTATGGCATGGAGAAATTGTTCCCTGGCCTCCATTCTTGACAGCAATGGAAAATCCGGCAGATGTTGCGCCAATGCTGCATGAGGTGGCGACAATTGGGGTAGGTATGGCTGTTTTTGTAACGATTATCTGGTGGATAATCGTGATGATTGCCGAAGCGAAGGCTAAGGCTGTGCTTGAAGTAAAAGCTAAACCTGTCAGCGGAGGCGCATAATGTGGCTCATAATGACCGGGCTAGCAGCGATAATAACAACAGTGATATGGTATGTAAAGGCTCCAGAAGACAAATATAAGTTGAGCTTATTAAGTTTGATCTTTTGGGGAGCAACACTCATGTGGTTCGTTGACCACTTGATGGCATATTTAATAGAGGGTGGAGAGTTTTTTGAAATAAATCTGGATGCAACGTTGCTTGGACTCTCTGTAATTATTTTTGGCCTATTTGTTTGGGTAGTGGTGCTACTGGTCAGTGATCCTAAAGGAGTTTTAAAAAGAGTCTTGAAAGGGTAAAGTCTATTGTAGACCTTTCTATTAAATCATGGTTGGTGAAGTAATACTTCAATTTGTTGGAGATTATAACCCCAACCATGATTTTACAATACTATATTTGGACATAAATTAATCATTGCTTTTCCGTTGACCTGCATTTTTGAAAAGGCCACGAGAAGGTTATTGAAAAGACTCTTCCCGACCAATCTTTAGACTTCCGGCGGGTTCTAGGTATCGTCCCCTTTGGTGGCTCAAAGATGACTTTCCCACAGTGGTCTTGAGAACCCCCTGCCTCTGTGTAGTTAGAATCTACATCGAGGCCAGTTTTGATGCGTACGGTCTTCAAATCCTCTGAAGGATATACCCTGATATTTAGCAGGCGTAGTAATTGCAGCCGATCCTCAAAACTCGCCTCATCGAGATTAGCTTTTCTTAACGAATCGAGTTCGCGTTTGAAATCGCCGATAACAGAACTTGTTGTCGGGCTACCGGCTTGGTGCTCCAGTCTAGTGATCTCCGCCTGAGCGAGGGTAACAACGTGGTGACAGACGTTTATACGGTTCCTTGCTTCTTCAGCACTATAGATTCCTTCTTCGTAACCTGTTTGCACCTTGGTTATCTTCGCTTGGAGTTGAGAGATTTTCTTTTGTTCGGCATCAATCAGTTTGGTAGCCACGTCGCGGTGGTCTTTCTCTGCTGTAAGTTGTTCCTCTAACCAGGAAGGGTCATTCAGGAGAGCGTAAACACAGTCCCAGACAACATCGTCCCATCTGGCCGAGATAAACTTGCGGAAATCACAGGCATTACCATCCCAAACCCGGTAGCGACGGACACAGTGATAATAAACCTTCCGGTCATGACCATCACGTCTCACTACCATAGGGAGTCCGCAACGGGGACAGAAGATGCGGCTACGTAGCAGTGCCTGTATCGCCTGTCCCTCTTTACCACGTCCCCTACCCCTTACCGTCAAAGCGGTATTAGCTTTCTGCCAGAGTTCATCAGGAACAATCTGGGGAACATTGAAAAAGACCCATTCCTCCTTCGGTTTTTCCCTGAGGATAGTCCTCTTCACCTGCCCGGTGACATCACCCAGCGGCCTGGCGGGATTCGGTACCATGGATTTGGAGTTGTAAGCGTTTTTACCGGTATAGCATGCCCTTCTCACCAGTTTGCAGACGCTATTCGGACCCCATTTCTCTCCACGAGGTGAGTGTACTTCCATCTCATTGAGTTTCCTGGCTACCCGCCATGCCGTCAGACCCTCTTCACCAATCCAATGGAAAACCTGCTGCACAATCCACGCCGGGCTGTCCTTCGCAGAAGTAATATCATCACTCATCCGGTCGATTTCCCACCACGCTTTCTTAATGTGTACTTTACCGGCGGATGTCAGTTCCGCGTCCCGGCAATAACGATACCCATAAGCCGCCTTGCACGCGGGCACCGAGCCTTTCAGCACGCGGCCGATATTACCTGCCCGGGCATTGCCGTGCGTCGCCAGCCGCATGAGCTTGTTGCTGAAGGTGATGGCTGAGCGGGCGAACTGGCTGCCAACGTCCATGCCACTGGGCGCATCGTCAAACATCAACTTGACACCCCGAATCTCCGCTTCACGCTCAAAAACCTGCTGGGGGGCTGGCTCTCGGGAAAGACAACGCAGGTCGGCAAAGAAAATACCCAGCACCTTCTTCTTGTCCACTAATTCATGCCGCAGGAACTGCATTCTCGGCCGGTCGAGGTGTTCTCCACTGACATGGTCGTAAAGTATGTATTCCCTGGGTATGGCCACCCCCTGTTCTTTGGCCATCCGCGCCAAGGTGAGCAGGTATTCAGGCAGGCGGTTGTTGTGAGACTGCTGGTCAAGGCTCTGCCGGCAGTATCCCGCCCACCATATGGGCATGGAGAGGTCGCAACCTGTTATCCCGAACCCTTTCTCATAGGAGGCGGCTTTCGCAGCTGCAGCAATGTATTGATTCAACTCTTCTTCAGTTACTGTTTCCGTTTCTTTCACCGCCATTGTCCTGCCTCCTATGGAACAGCCACGCCGTGATTTCACTTATCGTGCTGTTTGAATTGTCTCCGTCCCCATCGCTGATAAATATCAGGTGCGGCTCTTCGTTGAATATCTTCCCGATTCCACGAAACGATTTCCTGAGAATTTTCTCCAACTCCTTGTCTGTGAGCCGGTCTTCCTTTTTTGTCATATCGTACTCCTTTCTTTCGCTGTATCTCGTCCTCAACGAATATTTGGCCTCAATGATCCAAGATCGGATGAATCGACATCGATTAGAGAACTCTTCGGCAAGTATTGATTTTCCAACGAGAAAATACCCGGGGCGATACGAGAGAAGTAGTCACGGTGCGACACGTGATGTTTATAACTCGGATGATTCGGCGTGGCTCCGGTAAGCCGGGCCATGAAACTGCGCTTGTTCAGACCGGGATAACTCTCGCGGGCAATCGCAAAGAGCTGACCGACTGTGAAACGGTTATAAGTCTTTCTCCGCAAGAATTCACGGGCAGACTCCAAAAGGATATCAAACATATTTGTTCCGGGTTCAAATACCGTACGCTCCGGAGACTCGGTTCCCATTTCCAGTTGGACATTGGTTGAAGTCCGGTTGACGATAATGGTGATGGTGTTATTATCCCCGAGTCGTATAATTCCCGAAACGGGCACGCTGAAAGGTATCTCCTTCACTCTACATGACCTCCGTTTTGCATTTGACAATATCCTCATGCCAGCGTATCATACCTAGTTGTAAGAGTCAACACTAGTGCTATAAGCTAGTGTTGACAGGTGTCCACGTTAACATTTAATGGATGAAATATCACATCACTCCAAACTTAAAGGCTTGCAAGCCTTATCGGGGATTGTTAAATGAAAAGAATTATGAAACCTATGAGATACTAAATGAGTATTATGAGTATTATGAGTGTTATGAGTATTATGAAATTTATGAAGTGTTAGTGTATCGGTTAGTTCACTAGCGAAGCTAAATCAAGTACTTACCGTGTAGTAAAATTTATCACCACAAAAGAGAAAAACGTTGACTATTAAACTTTCATCACCAAAAGTTGCGCGGTTGCTGCGGCTGTACTTCCAGGGATTTACTCAAGTAGCCATTGCGGGAAAAATCAAAGTTAACCAGGCGACGGTATCACTTTACGTCAATGAGTTCACCGTAATGGTGGACGAAGAAGGACTTGAAGCCGCCGCAAAGGAGTGCGAAATAATGGATGTAGTTCAAGAGCTGCATAGTCTCGGCGCAGAGTTAAAGAAGTCACACCTCACCGCGGAAGACGCGAAGGTGGGACACAAAGCGGCGGTGGTATTCGAACAATGCGGTGTGCCACCTGACGGGTACAAAGACGTAGTGGTCACTTGTCTCAAGATGCATGACGAGGGTTTTCTTCCGGCCGCCATGGAACTCCACAAGATCGAGGAGAGTTCCGGCCTGTCATGCAAGGAAATTGTGGCGCACGCGGCCACCTGCCAGACCCAACTCCAACAGTGGAAAAAAGAACTGTCGGCGACGCAGGAGAAAGTCGGCCAGACAAAACAAACGCTGGCAGCAATACAGCAGCAACAAGCAGGTGCGGAGAAGGAACTGCAACAGAAACTGCATAAAGCGGGATTGGATTATATGAGGCTGGAGAAGGTAGAGAATCTGGCCATAGCGTTGAAGAAAGCGGGTGTCACAGATGAGGAACTTGACTCGTATCTGCAGCGGCAGAACCTGTTCAACAAGGCAAATATCCCCATCGCTATGTTTGTGCAGATATTGAATGCGGCGAAGGTGCCTACTGCCGCGGATGGTGGCAAAAACCTTTTTAAGAAACTCACCGAATATGGCAGTCTAGACGGGACCATTGTCGCACTGAAGCAGGAAAAGCAATCGCTAGCCAACGAGGTAAAGGACCTCAATGAGAAGGCAAAACTCAAAGGGGCAATACAGACAGATATCACGCATCTCCAATCGCAGAAAAATGAACTGGAAGGTTCGGTGGCAACGATTTATGCCCGGTACGATCATATGTTTAAACTGGTCAAGAACCTTGAGGCCGATTACAAATCACGCTCAGATGAATTGAAAACTCTCAATATCACCATCCCCCAGAAACAGGCAGAAGTCCAGACCCTTACACAGGAGGTTGAGTCAAAACAGCAGAAGGTTGCCGACCTGACTCTTCTTGAAACGAAACGGGACGCCATTGCTGCCGAACTTGCCAAACTTGAAACCCAGGCTAATGATAAGAGACAGCATCGGGCTGTATTAGAAGCCCTAGAAGGCTATATACAGTCGGCCTCATTGGAAAAATTAAAGCCGTTTATCGCCGTCATGCCCCAACTGTTGGAGGAAGTGAAACAGGGAACATATAGCCCAGACTTTATACGTGCCTACATATTCGAGAAACTAACCGGTGGGACACTGAAAGTGCTGAAATGCAAACCCTGCGACGCGCAATTCTCAGTGGATAAACCCGCTGATGCGATTGGCTATCATTGCCCCATTTGTGGCGTTAGTTATGGGATTATCGTGGATAAAGATGAGGTTGGTATTCTCAAGGCGATGCTCGCCCTTACCGAACCCAAGAGCATAACATACTCAACGGTGGTCCAAATCAAACCACCTTCTGCCAAGATTCCATCCGAATCCGATACGACCGGGAAACCGGGAAGTAATGCCAAGGGTAACAAATAGGAACAAGTAGGTAACACCAATAGCATCTGTGTGGATACCAGCATCTTGCATCCTGACTTCGGACAGTCTATATGTAGAGTGACTCGGTCAATGGAACCCTATCCGGGACGAAGAGTTTTATGATTTACCGGCCTGATACCCATAGATTTTTACGGCTTCTTCCTGGGCATTTGTTTCAATCGAACCCGGTCTTTTCGCCCGAACTTCGTCGATGGCACCGGGGGATGAGTGACCCAGACTGACAAGATAGCACGCCAGTATCGTCCCGGTTCTACCGAGACCGGCACCGCACGAAACACCCACCGGCTGTCCATCAGCGACAGATGCCTTGATAAACCTGACTACCCTATCGATTTGTTCCTTACCCGGAGCCTCGTAGTCAGGTACCGGCTCGTGATAATCGGTAAATCCCAGTTCTACTACCTGAATGCCTGTAACCCGTGTCTTACTAAGTACCGCCATACGTACCAGAGCTTTTATGCCCCTCTGCTTCAGATAGAGAAGATCTTCTGCGGATAACGGCGCGCTGTGTCCTGCCACTTCACCAGATATCAGCCAGCTGAAATTTAAGCGATTCATGAGAAATCCCCCATTGGTGATACGAGAATCAATCCCACCCCAATGCTAGAGCATGACTTCCTTTAAAATGGTCCTGGTCCAGAACAGCTTTGGCATTCCAAGTGAGCTGGGATGCGCCGATGAAGGTCACGATTGTTTGGCGGTCAAGCCACAATGACAAGTCGTGTAGATACTGCTCGTTGGCTCGCAGGTTGTATTTCATAAATTCTTGAATATCATCGCACAAAATCACAAGGTTACGCCCGTCCTCGAGTCCTCTTCGATGTGCTGCTCCGGCAATAGCCAGCGGTATGGCAATCGACAGGGGTGTTGCATAGACGTCTCCGTTAGCGGGTAGAAGATAGTCTTCGATGACTCTCACGCACTGATAGTGACTAGGGTCGAGTTGTTGCAGCAACTCCTGCAACTGATCCGGCAAGATATTTGCCGCCGTCGGAGCCATACCCTGTTCAAAAGTCTCGACCATATCCAAGAAATAGCTTTTATTCGCTTTCTTCACATCTCCCGGGTTACCCCCCCAAAGTACGAATAATCCCGGTCCCTTCTCCAGAACCAGCCGATTGAATACAGTAAAAGCCGTCGATTCGAAGTTCATAACCTTGATGAGTTCAGTGAGTTTACCAAGCATGTTTACCCTCCTATTACAGAACATAGTTCCTGCCAGGGAGATTATACTATTATCATCTACTATTGTCTATATGTGCCTAATTATAGTTAACACTCTACCATTGACTCAGAATACGACTATGGAGAGGTAGAGTGGATAACCAGGATAAACCACAGAAGCTGGAGAGGATATTCTATACTTTTTTAGAAGCCCAGGAGTTCCTCGGTATCAGTCACCAGACTCTTTATAGACTGATGAAGGATGGACTACAATCACATAAGATTGGTAAGAAACGGGTATTCTTGAAAGAAGACCTGGTTGAATGGATAAAGCGGCATTAACCAATAATTCTGAATAGGAAACGTAGTTTACCGAGCGCTCTTTCTTACGCTTCCTTTTAATGCGGCTCTTGGATAATAATCATCTCCGGATTGACACGCTATTGTTTTATCACGCTCGCTTCGATACATAGAAGACACTCTGAGCATAGTGCCCTACTTGGTAGATAGTGGGTAGAGCACCTGAATCCGATGCAGGTCACAAAATGGACGATTGTGTGACCCGGTTCCTGAAGGACATCGCACCACCGCTATTCAACTAATCCAGCTTACTCCCGTCCTTCCGGTAATTGCCCAAATCCCATCCAGCTTTTCCAGGATATAGGTTGTGCCGCCTGCAGCCAGTCAGTCAAAGACTCCTTCAAGATTTCAGAAACCCCTCTGCCTTCCCTCTCAGCTATCTCTCTCAGCTTTGAGTAAATCCCCTCTTCCAATTTGAATGTCAATACTACTTTTGCCATGAGGACATGGTATTACAGAGTATTACAGTGTTCAACAGCTGGAAGGTGATGAACACTGCGAATCTGGTTAGCCTTGTTTTCTATTAGGTATCTACGGATTATGGGCCCATCCGCCAAGTTGTATAGTGAATATTGACATGTTACAATGTTAACGTGTTGAAGAAAGCTTCGGTTAATCATGGTAGCGGAGTAATGAACTCGAATCCCGGCGTACCTCCGAGTCGCCGAGCGCAGATAACAGAAATCGCAGCGCGGATTTTTGCGGATAGAGGATACTACGGTGCTAGACTCGAAGATGTTGCCAAGCAGCTTGATGTCACCAGGGCGTCTCTTTACTATCATGTAAAGAATAAGGAAGCCATCCTCAAAGAGATATGTGATACTGTTCTGGAAACGGCCCTCGAGGACTCACGGAAAATAGAAAAGTCTGACCTCTCCCCACTGGAAAAACTGCGCCTTTACATCCGGGGGAAGGTGGTATCGACAGCAGAACACAGGGAACTGTGCGTTGTGCTCTTTGAGCAGG
>JAUYDN010000264.1 GCA_030691775.1 Dehalococcoidia bacterium | reverse complement strand
AGGTGATAGCGGGAAAGGACCGCCGCATTCATCCTTCGGTACGGATGAGCGGGAGGGTGATAATCGGGGAAGGATGCGTGGCAGAAAAGGATGCGAAGTTAAACGGACCGCTGGTGATAGGGGCACAATGCCGTATCGGGGCAAACGCCGTGCTCGAGGACTCGGTTATCTGGGACCGTGTCACCATTGGCGCCCACACGTCAATCCGGAGTTCTGTTATCGCTAACGACTGCATTATCGGCGATAAAACGGGGTTAACAGGCGCCATGCTCGGCGACCATATCAAGCTGGACGCAGGGAGAAGACTCGACCCGGGTGCGCGTATATTCCCCGAAGACTTTGAGAACGGGACGTAACTACACAGAAGCTCAGAGCCATCACCTGAATCCTGTATATTAAGTCCAAATATCCGCTTTCAAATTTTCTGACGAATGAATATTGACAACTGACACTCGTTCTTACCCCCGATTCTGACAAAATGATATAATTGCTTTGTATTCCTGAAGAGGGAAAAACAAGATGTGGGAAAAACTCGAGCAGATAGACAAAAGATACGAAGACATCATCGCGGAAATGTCGAAACCGGAGGTAGCTTCTGACCGGCAGAAAATAATGAAGCTCGCCCAGGAAAAGTCATCCATCGATGACATCGTGGTACTATACCGCGAGCATAAAACCGTAGCCGCGTCGTTTGAACAGACGCGGACACTGCTCAGCGAAAGCCTCGACCCGGAAATGGCGGCGCTGGTCAAGCAGGAAATCAAGAACCTGGAAGAAAAACAGAGTCGGTTACAGGAACAGTTGAAAATGGCGCTCTTGCCCAAAGACCCGAAGGATGAACGTGACGTCATCCTCGAAATCAGGGCGGGGACCGGCGGCGACGAAGCTGCGCTCTTTGCCTCCGACCTCTTCAGGATGTATACACGCTATGCACAAACGAAAGGCTGGGAGGTGGAAACCGTCAGCACCAGCGAGAGTGGCGCGGGTTTCCGGGAAATCATCACCGAGGTGAAAGGTAAAGGCGCTTACAGCCGCTTCAAGTATGAACGTGGCGTGCACCGCGTCCAGCGGGTGCCCGTGACCGAAGCCCAGGGGAGAATCCACACCTCCACCGCTACCGTTGCCGTCCTGCCGGAAGTCGAGGACGTGGAGGTAGATATCAAGCCGGAAGACCTGCGGGTGGATATTTTCCACAGCGGCGGCGCCGGCGGACAGAACGTCAACAAGGTGGCTACAGCCGTCCGTCTCACGCACCTGCCTACGGGCATCGTGGTAGTTTGCCAGGACGAGCGCAGTCAATTGAGAAACCGCCAAAAAGCCATGGCAGTCCTCCGGGCACGCCTGTATGAAGCCGAACGGAGCAAACAGGAAGAAGCGATGACCTCAATGCGGCGTTCTCAGGTGGGCACGGGGGAACGTAGTGAAAAAATCCGCACCTATAACTTCCCGCAGGACCGCATCACCGACCACCGCATCGGTCTGACACTCCACAACCTGCCACGCATTATGGCTGGCGAACTCGACCCGATGATAGACGCACTCGCCACCGAGGACCAGGCAAGGCAGTTACAGGAACAGCTGGCATGACCAGGCGCGAAGTACTT
Organism: Dehalococcoidia bacterium; assembly: GCA_030691775.1. GTDB lineage: Bacteria > Chloroflexota > Dehalococcoidia > Dehalococcoidales > Fen-1064 > JAURWL01. Next base: position 1,159 of record JAUYDN010000264.1, on the reverse strand, counting down.
GCCCGCGCTCGCGAACTTCTCACCAAGAAGAACGTCCCGGACCTTGATTGGGAAGCCGAACTGCTCCTCAGAGATACCCTTAAAATCAGCCGTACGGAGCTTTATGCCGAACCACAACTGGCAGTCACCCCCAGGCAGGAAGCTGAATTCTGGGCGAAAATCGGGCGGCGGCTGGAAGGCGAACCCGCGGCATACATCATCGGACGGCGCGAATTCTACGGACTTGATTTCTGGGTGGACGATAGCGTGCTCATCCCGCGTCCGGAAACAGAACTACTCGTAGAAAAAGCGCTGGAACTGGCACGCACCCGTCAGTCTCCGCTCATCGCCGATATCGGCACCGGGAGCGGCGCCATCGCCATCACCCTGGCGTTGAACCTGCCCGAAGCCACCGTCTACGCCACGGATATTTCCCAGCGCGCCCTGAACACCGCCCGTTGTAACTGTGAACGGCACAATATCCTCGGCCGGGTGCGGATTTATGCGGGCGACCTGCTGGAGCCATTACCTGTGCCGGTGGATATGATTGTCGCTAACCTGCCTTACATCGCCACGGAGGACCTGCCGCTGGTAAACACGTGGGGTTTCGAGCCGAAGATGGCGCTGAACGGAGGGCAAGATGGCATGGATTTTATCCGCAGACTCTGCGCCCAGGCTGGCAAGTTACTAAAACCCGGCGGGTCTTTGCTACTGGAAATCGGCATCGGGCAGAAAGATAAGGTGGTTGACCTTTTATGCCGGCTGTTTCCAGGTGCCACCATCGCAGTTTCCCCAGACCTGCGCAGAATCGACCGTGTGGTGTGCCTGAGTCTCCCAAAAGAGTAAATACCCGAACCTGGAAAATCCCAAATCACAATAACCAATCACCAAACAAATTCTAAAATCCAATCTTTAATCACCAATAACACCTTCCACCACTCAGGCGCAGTTATTTAGACCCATCCGTCCGCTGTAGGGGCGAGGCTTGACCTCGCCCAACGCTGGAGCCTGACCGCGCTTGGGTCAGGGCGACCTCAAGGGAGCCTGTCTCAAAACAATTGGTCTGTCATTCTGGAGGAGTCCCGATAGCATCGGGACAACGAAGAATCTGGTGGTGGGGAGGCGTTGTCTTATTCCCCCACTCTGAGATTCTTCGCTTCGCTCCAGAATGACACCCATT
>JAUYDN010000171.1 GCA_030691775.1 Dehalococcoidia bacterium | reverse complement strand
AGGCACGGGCCTCTTCAGTACCGCCACAGAATGGGCACGGGGTAATGGATTCCGCCAGCTCGCAGTAGAGACGCAGAATACAAATGTGCCGGCATGCAAATTTTATGCAAGTCAGGGATGTAAACTGGGTGAAATCGACCGTTTCAAATACATTACCCATCCCTCTATTGCCCACGAAACTATGCTCGTCTGGTACCTGGACCTTTAGAACATCTAATAAGCTTTTTTCTATCTGCGCTGGCACGACCCCGGGTTTTCTATTACCGGTTCGGTCATTTTTATGAGCCTGCACCTGTGTTGACAAGCCGATAATCCAATGCCATACTGACAATTGCGGTCAAAATTAAAGCTGGAGGTACTATGTCTCAAGAGAACAGCCATTTTCTCGAGGAGATGTTCTACCCGAAATCAATCGCCATAGTCGGCGCCTCGCCAAACGACCCTGAATCAGGTTGGATGGGACGGCTGATAAACTTCGGCTATGGAGATAGGGGCGAGATTTACCCTGTGAACCCGAAAGCGACAGAAGTGCACGGACTGAAAGCCTACGCTACCGTCAGGGATATTCCCGGTCCTGTCGATTATGTTGTGTTTAACATTCCCGCCCGTTTTACCCCGCAGGTAATGGCAGATTGCGTTGCCAAGGGCGTAAAGTTCGTCCACGTTTTCGCGGCTGGTTTTGGTGAAATCGGCACGCCGGAGGCAAAACTGCTGGAACAGCAACTGCTGGAAACAGCGCGGAAAGGCGGTCTCCGTATGCTCGGGCCCAACTGCATGGGTATTTATTGCCCGGAAAGCAAGATGACCTTCAATATCGATTTCCCCAAGGAGCAGGGTAACGTTGCCTTCGTATCGCAATCCGGCGCGGAATCGATGCGGCTGGTGTTCCTCGGTCAGGACGTGAAGCTGTATTTCAGCAAGGTGGTGAGCTACGGCAATGCCATCGACCTGGATGCGCCCGATTTCCTGGAGTACCTGTCCGCTGATGAAAAGACGAGGGTTATCGCCCTCTATATCGAAGGAGTACGGCAAGGTCCACGGTTTTTTGCCGCTATTAAGAAATGTTTGCAGAAGAAACCGGTAGTCATCCTGAAAGCCGGGCTGACAGAGAGCGGAGCAGGGGCGGCGGCTTCGCACACAGCCTCCCTGGCGGGCGTAAAATCAGTCTGGGATGCCTTTTTCAAACAGACCGGCGCTATCCCCGCAAACACGATGGACGAAGTGGCGGACATTGTCCAGGCGCTCGTCCGCATGAAACCACCCCGCGGCCGGCGGGTGGCGGTGGTGGGGAGGGGTGGCGGTATCGGCGTCATTGCGGCCGACATCTGCGAGCGTGCCGGTCTTAAAGTACCGCCGTTCGCCAGAGAGACCCGGGACAAACTGACACAGCTCATACCGGAAGCAGGCGCCGGGGTGAGAAATCCCGTCGAGACGACTTACGGCATGGGCGGCGCCGCTGATTTCTACCGGCGCGGACTATCCATTGTCGATGAAGACCCGGAAACGGATGTAATCCTTATCCACATGGCAATCGACGTCTACGGTAGCCGTACACCCAACCTGGCAAAGCTCGCGGCTGAAGCCGCCGCCACACTGTGTGAAAGAGTCCCCTCCTTGAAGAAACCGGTTGCGGTGGGGCTTTTCAGCGGCGGTCATCCGGATGTCATTGCGGCGGTGACAGCGGCAAGAGATAAACTGACCGGAGCGGGTATTCCCGTCTTTTCCGGAGTGGAGTCAGCCAGCCGCGCTATCAATAAGATGACCAACTACTACGAGTTCGCCGGCAAACAGGGATGACCGAGCTTGTCCTGGCACGCCACGGGCAAACTGCCTGGAACATAGAAGAGGTATTCCGCGGCCGGACTGATATTGAACTCGACAGCACCGGACTGCGGCAGGCGGAGCTACTTGCCGATTATCTCACCGAGCGCAAGATTGAGGCGGTCTATTCCAGTCCGTTACAGCGTGCCCTCAAGACCGCCAATGCCATTGCCTCCCGGCATAAGCTGGACGCGATAATCACCCAGGCTCTGAACGACCTGAGCTTCGGGGAATGGGAGGGTTTACCTGTCACCGAAGTCCGCAAGAGGTATCCCGCGCTCTTTCAAGAGTGGCAAGAAAGACCCCACCTGGTGAAAATACCCGGCGCCGATAGTCTGGACTCGGTGACACAGCGGGCAATGGCGCTGGTTGACAGTGTGATTTCCCGGTACAGAGAGACCGTGGTACTGGTATCCCACCGCGTTGTGCATAAGGTGCTAATCCTGGCATTACTGGGGCTGGATAACAGCCACTTCTGGACCATCAAACTGGATACGGCGGCAATCACCACTTTTTCTTATGATAACAGCCGCTGGGTGCTGACCGGGCACAATGACACCTCGTATTTAAGACCGTTGCAAAAGGAAGCAACCAGAGACTTTTAGAGAAGCTCTAAACTCTAAGAAACATTTAGGGTGGGTGAAGTCGAGATAACATCGAGACGCAACCCACCGATAGCCCGCAGACACGACATGTCGTGTCCCTACACGGCGACCGGCTTTTTCTCACCATGTGGTATGGGTGCCGCACTCAGCTTCTCCAGCACCTTTTCCGCGCCCACCATGTGCTTGTCCAACCCCAGCGCCTTGGCATCCTTCCCTTGCGCCAGACCGATAAGCTGGCTGATATAGATAATCGGGAGTTTGTAGGTAGTCTTGTTTCTCCGTTCCGCGGCCGACTGTCTCATATCGAGGTTCGCCTGGCATAAGGGACATGCCACCGCGATGGCATCGGCGCCGGCAAGTTTTGCGGCACCCAATATATCACCGACCAGCCGCACCGCGATGTCACCACGGCTGATACTGAAGCTGGCGCCACAGCATTCCGTCTTGTGCGACCAATCGAGTGCCTGCGCCCCGAGGCTGGTCACCAGCTCGTCCATTGTGGTCGGGTTTTCAGCGTCGTCCCAATCAACCACTGCCTTCGGACGCGCCAGCAGACAACCATAATAGCTGGCGATTTTCAGTCCCGCGAGCGGTTTGGTAACGCTCGCCGCCAGCCTGTCCTTGTTCTCTTTGTATATTTCCGTCACGTGCCTGACTGCCACGTTACCCTGGTAGTCCTGCCCGATGATGTGGCTGATTCGCTTGCGCAGTCCGGCATCGTGAGCTACCTCTACGTTTGCCATCTTGAGACGGCTGTAGCACGCGGCACAGGGCGCGACGATAGTTTTCTGACCCGCTTTCTCCGCCTGGCTGAGAATCCGCACCGCCAGCGCCAGGGCAAGCTCCTCACTCGTTTCGTGGGCAGAGCTGGCGCCACAGCAGTTCCAATCCTCGACCTCCTTCAACCCCAACCCCAGACTGGTAAAACTCTCTTTTATCGAGAGGTCGAACTCTTTTGCCGTGCCGTGCAGGGAACAGCCCGGATAGTACCCGTACTCCATCATTCCGCCTCCCTTTCGATAGACTCAGGGTACACTTTGACAAAGCGCTGGCTCTCCGCAAAGATTTTCTTCACCCTTTCCCGGTCTTTTACCTTACCGCCGAAGGGGTTGATTTTCCCTTTACTGAACAATCCCACCGCCAGCCGGATGTCTTTAGTCGGTTTCATAATGGCAAGGTTATGCTTGATGGAAAGCTCAAGCTCGTTGAGACGGCCGTACTTCTCCACAGAAGCCAGGAAAAGCCTATGGAAACCGGTGATGGCGGGTTCCGGTGACGGGTAACCTTCCGCCACGGAAATCTTGCGCAGAGTATCCATAACTTTCGCGATATCGATGTCCGCCGGGCACCGTGTCGAACAGGTTTCGCAGGAGAGACACAACCAGATAGTCGATGACGCCAAAACACGCTCGCGCCCGTTTATCTGCGCCAGGCGCATCACCTGGTTGGGCGTGACATCCATATCGATAGCAACGGGACAACCGGCGGTACATTTGCCGCACTGGAAGCAACGGGACACATCCTCCCCGCTGAGCCGTTTGATGGTATCACGGCAGGTATGGACTGTTTCCGCATTAAGCTGGAGCACCGGCAGTCACCTCCTTTTCCATTCTCTTGAAAGGAGCCTCTATTTGCGCGTAAATCTCCTCGTTGGTGAAGCCCTTTAGTATGATGGCGGAAGCCGGGCAGGTGGCCGCGCAGGTACCGCAACCCTGGCAGACAGAAGCGATAACGTTCGAGACCGTCCGCCCGTCGTAAGCAACTGTAGTGATTGCATCGAAGGGACAGACCTTTGTGCAGGTGAGACAGCCACTGCACCTTTCCGCGTTAACCTCGGCGATGGTCGGTTCCAGCATCAGCTCGCTGTGGGAGAGAATACCCATCACCTTGGCGGCGGCGGCACTTGCCATGGCGACCGATTCCGGGATATCCATCGGGGATTGGCAGGTGCCGGCGAGGAAAATGCCGCGCGTCACGCTCTCAACCGGTCTCAGCTTGGGATGCGCTTCCGTGAACAGCGCGAACTGGTCGTGGGGTATTGCCAGCATGCGGGCGACAGCCACGGCATCCGGCTGGGGCACAACGGCCGTTGCCAGCACCACGAGGTCGGCTTCCACTTCCACCGGGACCCCGGCGAGTGTATCCGCTCCCCTGACAACCAGCTTATCGCTCTTCTGGTAAATCTTCGAGACCCGCCCACGGGTATAAATGACGCCGTAATCGCGCTGAGCTCTCAGCACGAACTGCTCGTAGTTTTTCTTGGTAGCGCGCAGGTCGATGTAAAAAACGTAAGCCTGTGCATCTTGACAGTGCTCTTTCAGGAGAATCGCCTGTTTGGCGGTATACATACAGCAGATGCCACTGCAATAAGGCACGCCTTTTGATTCGTCGCGCGAGCCCACGCACTGGATGAAGACAACGTTCTTCGGTTCTTTACCGTCTGAGGGCCGGACAACGTGCCCGGAGGTGGGACCGGAAGCCTGCAACATCCGCTCGAAATGGAGCGCAGTGATAACGTCCTTGTACCGTCCGCCGCCGTATTCCCCATAGGCTTTTTGCCAGGGATGCAGTGAGTAGCCGGTCGCGACCACAATCGCCCCGAACTTCTCGTTGATAATCTCGTCTTCCTGCTTGAGGTTGACGGCTTTGGCGGCACAGGCACGCACGCATGCGGCGCCGCACTTTTCTTTGCTCTTCGTGAAGATACGGCACACCGAGCGGTCGATTACCGGCACGTTCGGGACCGCCTGGACAAACGGCGTGTAAATCGCCTTACGCGTGCCCAGCCCCAGGTCCCACTCGCTGGGGACCACCTGCGGGCAGGCTTCCACGCATACCTGACACCCCGTGCACTTGCTCATCTCGACACTGCGCGCCTTCTTGCGGATGCGCACATCGAAGTTGCCCACGTATCCTTTCACCTGCTCCACTTCAGAGTAGGTGTGCATTGTGATGTTCTTGTCCTTGGATGATTCCACCATCCTGGGGGTGAGTATTCAGGCACCGCAATCGAGGGTGGGGAAAGTCTTATCAAGCTGTGCCATCTTACCGCCGATGGTCGGCAGTCTCTCCACCAATGTCACCTTGTAGCCGGCGGCGGAGATATCGAGCGCGGCTTGAATGCCGGCGATACCGCCCCCGATGACCAGCGCCTGGCGGGAGACGCTAACGCTCGACGGTGTCAGCGGCTCGAGCTTGCGGGTCTTGGCAACCGCCATCTCGATAAGCTTGAGCGCTTTGCGGGTGGCGACTGCTTTGTCCGGGTGTACCCAGCTACACTGCTCGCGGATGTTCGCCATCTCCAGCAAGTACGGGTTCAGCCCTGCGCCCTTGATGCACTCGCGAAAGGTACTCTCGTGCATGCGCGGTGAGCAGGACGCCACGACGACACCCTCCAGGTTGTGCGTTTTAATGGCTTTGACAATCGCCGCCTGACCTGTTTCCGAGCAGGTGTAAGCGTTCTCGTCGGCATGCACAACGCCGGGGACGTTTTTCGCGGCGGCTGTCACCGCCGGGACATCGACCACAGCGGCAATGTTCGTGCCGCAACGGCAGATAAAAACTCCGATTCTTTCCAACCTATTCACCCCCTTGCCCGCCAGAGGCGGGAAATAGCAAATTACAAATCACAAGTACCAAGTCCCCTTTTCTCCTCCCCATTTAACCCGTCTTTGCGAGTCCCGATTCCATCGGGACGTGGCAATCTTACACAACTTTATGACTTTCACACGCACCATGAAAGGTGGTAGAGATAATTCCCGATTCTATCGGGACTCCTCGTAATGGTTATTCCCTTTCTCACACTTTCTCCACCCGCACCGCGCAGACTTTCAGTTCCGGGATTTTTGCCACCGGGTCGAGAGCCGTGTTGGTAAGGGCATTAGCGGCGCTCTCCGCAAAATGGAAGGGTATGAAGACCACGCCCTTGCCGACACAGTCGGTGGCGCGGACTTTTACGGTAATTTCACCCCGGCGTGAAGCGACCTTGACCATGTCATCGTCCGCCACACCGAGTAAACCTGCATCCTCAGGGTTGACCTCTATATACGCTTCGTGCAGTTCGCTCTCCAGCGTGGGAGAATTACGGGTCACGGTGCCGGTATGGTAGTGGAAGATGCTCCGCCCGGTAGTCAGAGTGAGTGGGTACAGGTCGTCCGGTAGTTCCGCCGGCTCGCGGAAATCGATAGCAACAAACAGACCCTTGCCGCGGGAGAAGCTCTGCGTGTGCAGGATTTCCGTGCCCGGGTCTTCCGGAGTACGGCAGGGCCACTGTAGACCGCCATTTTTGTTGAGGCGCGCGTAGGACATGCCCGCCATAATCGGTGTCAGCTTCGTTATCTCGTCGAAAATCGCGGCTGGTGAGCTGAAATCGAACCCCTTTCCGCCCATTTTCTTAGCAATATCGCAGATAATTTCCCAATCGGGACGCGCTTCTCCTGGTGGTTCAACCGCTTTCCGGATTAACTGGACGCGGCGGTCGGTGTTGGAGAAGGTGCCTTCCTTTTCCGCCCAGCTTGCGCCGGGGAGGACGACACTTGCCAGCTCCGTAGTGTGCGAGGGAAAGATTTCCTGCACCGCCAGGAACTCCAGTTTTTCCAGGGCTTCCTGGACGTGTTTGATATCAGGGTCACTGCGCATCGGGTTCTCCCCGAGGATAAACATCGCCTTGATTTTCCCCTCGGCGGCGCCGTGCATCATCTCCATCAGGGTCAACCCGTTTTGCGGCTGGATTTTGTAACCCCAGGCATCTTCGAACTTCTTGCGCGCGGCTTCGTCCGTGACGTTCTGGTAGCCGGTGAGGACATTCGGCAAACCGCCCATATCGCAGGCACCCTGCACATTGTTCTGTCCGCGCAGGGGGTTCACGCCCGTACCCCGCCTGCCGATATTCCCCGTGAGCATCGACAGATTGGCGAGGGAGAGCACGTTATCCACCCCTGATATGTGCTGGGTAATGCCCATACAGTATAAAATGGCGGACTTGCCTGACTTCGCATACATTTCTGCCGCTTTTGCCAGGTCTTCTTTCCTGATGCCGGTAATCTGCTCCACCTTCTGCGGCGGGTACTCCTTGACCTTTTCCTTGAGAGCATCGAAGCCTTCGGTGCGGCTGGCGATAAAGTCCTTGTTCTCCCAGCCGTTTGCCAGGATGATGTTCATCATGCCGTTAATCCAGGCGACATCCGTACCGGGACGCTGGCGGAGGTATAAATCCGCGTGGAAGGCAAGCTGAATCTGCCGCGGTTCGATGACGATAATTTTTGCGCCGCGCTCCTTTGCCGTGAAGACACGGGAAGCAACCAGCGGGTGCGCCTCGGTGGTGTTACTGCCTGTGATAAGGATGCAATCGGATTCCTCGATATCCGGGATGGAGTTGGTCATTGCCCCGCTCCCGAACGCTCTAGCCAGACCGGCCACCGTGGAAGAATGTCAGAGCCGGGCGCAATGGTCGATATTGTTCGTACCGATGATTCCGCGGGTCAGCTTCATCAGCAGGTAGTTTTCTTCGTT
>JAUYDN010000169.1 GCA_030691775.1 Dehalococcoidia bacterium | reverse complement strand
TTTGACCGCTTCCTGGCTTTCCCCGATTTGACCGGCAGTTCGCGTCTGTGCCTGCTCGTTGGCTTCGAGGGCAAGCTCGATTTCCTGTAGCTGGTATAGCTGTCTGGCGACACTCATATGTAGCGACTATTGTATACTTTTTAAACTCCTGTGACAATGTACCCTGTCGATAACCGCGTGCGTCAAATCCCTCTGGACAAACTGCGTACATTTGTTCTATTATTGCACTGTTATGGATAACGGGTCTCCACCGGAACTGAAGAAACGCGGCGCTCCCAAGGGTAACCAGAACGCCCGCAAACACGGTTTCTATTCCCGCGTGCTCACCGAAGACGAGCGCCACGACTTTGAACTGGCGACCTGCGTGGAAGGCATCGATGAAGAAATCGCCCTGCTCCGCGTCAAGATAAAGTCGCTGGTGGAGCGCGACCCGGAGAACCTGCGCCTCATTATGCAGGCTACCAACGCCCTCGCCAGGCTTGTCATCACCAAGTACAACATCCGCAAGGAAGACAAACAGGGGCTCAAGGAGGCAATCCAGAATGTCCTCAGAGACATCGCCCTCCCGCTCGGAATCGGCATCGGGTCAACCATCAACCGGTGAGCCTCATCACCCCCTCGGTTTACGCCGCCTCCGTCCTTACCAGCGTGAAATCGCTACCGCCGTCCTGAACAGCGTTTTCGGCAAGAGAGGACTGACTTTCACTGTCGAAATTGCCCGGCAGGGTGGCAAAAACGAGCTTTCCGCACAGCTCGAGCTTCTTCTCTTGACCCTCTTTATGACCGAGCCTATGAACCTGGTCAAATGCTCGCCGACTTTCAAACCTCAGACCGTTATCTCTATGATGCGTCTCAAAGACCGGCTTAACGATGCCGGGTTTACCGGTATCTGGACCACGGAAATGGGCTATATCATCCGGCTGTTAAATGCCCGTGCCGTTTTCCTCTCCGCCGAAGAGTCCGCCAATGTGGTCGGCAACACCGCCCACCTTTTGCTCGAAATCGATGAAGCGCAGGATGTGAGCAAGGAAAAATTCACCCGCGATTTCAAACCGATGGGCGCCACCACCAACGTCACCACCGTCCTCTACGGCACTACCTGGGATGAATCGACCCTGCTGGAAGAAGTCAAGCAGACCAACCTGGAGCTGGAGAAGAAGGATGGCAACCGGCGGCATTTCCGCTACGATTGGCAGGAGGTGGCAAAGTACAATCCGGACTACCTCGCTTATGTTGAAGTAGAGCGCCAGCGTCTGGGAGAGGACCACCCGCTCTTCTTGACGCAGTACTGCCTTCAGCCGGTACGGGGTGGCGGCGGCTTCCTTTCGAACCAGCAGAGAGCACAATTGCAGGGAAAGCATCCTCGACGGCATTCACCTGAGAGCGGCAAGGTCTACGTGGCTGGTATCGACCTGGCAGGCGAGGCGGCAGATGGAGAGTTGCTTATCAACACCGGACCGTCGCACCAGGATGCAACGGTCGTAACTATCGCGGAACTTGATTTTACAGGGACGAATGCTCTTCAGAAACAGCCTGTAATCAGGGTCGTCGAGCATTGCTGGTGGACGGGTGTCCGCCACCCCGACCTTTATCCCCGCCTGGTTGACATCCTGAAAAACGTGTGGGGATGCAAGCGCATCGTGGTGGATGCCACGGGGATGGGACAACCGGTGGCTTCTTTCCTGAGACAGGCGCTTGGCTCGCGGGTCATCCCTTTCACCTTTACCGCACCGTCAAAATCGAAGCTGGGATTCGACCTGCTGGCGGCAATCAACTCCGGCCGACTCAAAACGCACGCGGCAGATGGCTCGGCAGAGTACACGGAGTTCTGGAGCGAGGTCGAGAAGGCAAAGAGTGTTTACCGTCCCAACCTGACAATGAATTTCTATGTGGACCCCGCCCGCGGGCACGATGATTTCCTGATGAGCCTGGCGCTGGTCGTGGAAGCGGCAAACCGGTACGAGGTGCGGGAAGCGAAAGGAAGTTAACAGTTATTACGAAGAGCATTAAGTAGATTACATCTTGTAGGGTGGGTTAGTCCGGTTTCAAGGGGTGTCGGCTTTCAGATTACTAAAGGACGTAACCCACCACAAATCGTCTTATGCAAACATGTTTATGCTCTGCGCAGTAATAGTTGTCAGTTGTTAGTTATCAGTCTTTTGGTAGCTGACCGCTGAACGCTTCCATTAATCCAGCTTCACATCCAGGTAACCTTTTGAAATCCGCAAGACCAACCCGGTTGCCTGTTTGGGAACATCGAACACGAGCACACCGTTCACAGGTATTCCCGGTTGGAGCGCCTCCGAGAAAATATCCGCTTTAGCATTGACGACGGCGGCGGTCCTTGAAGCGGATTGATGTATGCTGAATTCCCTGCCCTGACCATCAATCAGAGTAAAGTCAGAGGGCTCGAGGATAACAGGTTCTTTTCCCTGGTTGGTGAGCGTCAGATTTATAAGCAGAAAAACGCCACCGGCTTTGTGTGAGACCCCGCTTCCCCGCACCTCCTCCGCGCGGCTCGTGTCGCCGAGCGAGTACAGCACGCTCCCGTATGTGAACGGACGGTCTGCCTGTACCTGGGGTAGTTGATTTGTGGCACTGGATGGCATGGTCTCCGCAGGCGCTCTGTTTCTCGCCGGGAACGGGGCAGGCAGAGAAGACGTGAAATAGCCGTAGATTGTCAGTCCCACAATCGCTATACCGAGCAATATCATGATGATGGTACTTGTTTTCGTAGTCCGCCTCCTGATTAGCTGCTGACCGTTGTTATATTGCTATTCAGATAGTATCACTATCGGCGGTATCAGGCAACGTTGCCGTTCACGACTAGAAATTGGGGAACCACGATAATAGTACCCTCGCCCCGTTTGGAAATGGGAAACGTTGCCTCACATATCATTACTGGGAAAATAGAAAAACCCACTCACACATTGTCATTACTGTGAAAATAAGGGGAGCACTCACCAAATATGTCATACCAGCCCTTCGGCATTGCTCAGGGTGAACTCCGGCTGGTATCCAGAGGGAGAAGAATACATCTGGATTCCGGACCAAGTCCGGAATGGTAGTGTATTGGTTTTCCCGCTCTGTGGTCCCGCCCGATTTCATCGGGGTCAGTGTGACAAGGATACGCGTCTATTTCAGTTAAGCCAAAAGGGGGATTTCAGGCGTTTCGCAATGACCAAGCTTATGCACAAGTGAGTTGACAATAATCAATACGTCATAGTAGAATAAACTTCACATTGCTGAGGAGATTTATAAACCCGATGAGACTCATTACCACGTCCTGCACTATTATGCGTCACGCCGCGTTCGGCGCTGGCGACTATCGGGCTTGGTGCGTCTCCGGCATGGAAACCTGATTCTGGTTCAAGAACATAGAGAGCGCGTACCAGGCCCGGGAGACAAAAAATCCCGGGTTTTTTATTTTACTTGTTGGGGAGGTCAGGATGAAAACGGATGTTAATATCAGAAAGGCTACGATGGCAGACCACGACGGGATAGCCCTTTTGTACAATAAAATCGATACTCTGCATGCTGACGCGCTTCCGAAGCGAGCCTGACAAACGGGGTGAGTATCAGGTGAAAGAGACATGGTTGCTATTAACCAAAAGAAGGTTTTTATCTGGATACCAGCCGGAGTTTACCCGCCTACGGCGGGCTGGTATGACAAAAGAGGTAACTTCGTGATGCGCATCACGAGCGTTTCCAGGTGTTAATGTAGGGGCGACCCTTGAGGTCGCCTGATGGGCGGGGTCAAGGAGCTTGTCTCAAAAATACCCCAAAAAGTAAATGAGTAGGGTGGGTTAGTCGAGAGTAACGAGACGTAACCCACCAGAAAACCCGGATGGTAACGGTGGGTTTCACCCACTCTACAAACTTGAGGTCGCCTGATGGGCGGGGTCAAGGAGCTTGTCTCATTAATATCATTCCCGATACTAACAAGGATAGAAATGGGTGTCATTCTGGAGCGAAGCGAAGAATCTCAGAGTGGGGGAATAAGGCAACGCCTCCCCACCACCAGATTCTTCGTTGTCCCGATGCTAT
>JAUYDN010000050.1 GCA_030691775.1 Dehalococcoidia bacterium | reverse complement strand
CGCGGTGAGGCTTTGCCCCAGAAGTGCCCTTCTTTGTCACCCTGAGAGTGGCGAAGGGTCTCCGTGCCTGCTCAGTAGGCTGGGAGATTCTTCGTTCTCCCGAGTGCATCATTCCGATGACATCGGGACTCAGAATGACATTTGAGGCAACACCCTCGCGATGACAAAGGATGGCATATCCTTATACCAATGACAAGAAAAGGTGGGCGGATAACTGTAAACTGTAAACTGATAACTGACCGTCTATCTTTTCACATATGTTACCGATGGAAAAAGTTTCGTGTCCGTGTGCGGCAGGAAGAGCGCCGCGACGAACTCGTTCATAAACGGCAGGTAGTTGGAAAGCTCGATATTCGTCATCCGCCGCGCGATTTCCACCGTCTTCTCGTAAGCGGCCGTCGATAGTAAAGTTAACCGCGCGCCGGTCAATGAGCTATTACCGATGAATTGCACCTTTTTTACATCCACGTCCGGCAGAAGCCCGATGGCGATTGACTTGGGAATATTGAGCGAGCTACCGAACCCGCCCGCCACATAAATTGTCTCCAGCTGGTCGAACCTCAAGCCTACATAGTCCGCCAGAGACTTGATAGCCGCGAAGACCGCGCCTTTGGACTTCATCAGGTTGGCGATTTCAGATTCCGAGATGGTGATAGGCTCGCCGGTCTCGCTTTCAGATGCGGTGACGAGGAGATAGCGCGGGTCGCCGTCTACGTTAGAAAGGCGCGGTTCGTGTCGCGAGGTATCGAACTTACCGTTCTGGTCGATAATCCCGTTGCGCACCATCTCATAAATCACGTCGATCAGCCCGGAGCCGCAGATGCCCCGCGCCTTCGCCTTACCGATGGTCTCGTAATTTACCGTGCCGTCTTTGATTTCCACTTTTTCGATGGCGCCATTTGTTGCCCGCATCCCGCTCTTTGCGCCTGCACCTTCGAATGCCGGACCCGCCGAAGCGGAACAGCATACCAGCCACTCGTTATTGCCGATGACAATTTCCCCGTTGGTGCCGATATCGATAAGACAGCGTATCTCCGGCCGGTCAGCCATGCCGCACGCCAGCACTCCGGCGACGATATCGCCGCCCACGTAGCTTGCCACACTCGCCACTGTCTCCAATATGCCCTGCTTGCTGATTTCGATGCCGATTTCGCGGGCGAGGACCTGCGGATACACGGTCGTCGTTGGCACATACGGCTCGAGGCGGATGGCACAGGGGCGCAGGTTCAGGAGGAAATGGCTCATCGTGGTATTGCCCGCGGCAACGATGACATTGATATCCTCCAGGTTGACCCGGCAGTCCTTCCCCAGCATGCGGGTGAGATTATTGATATTGGTGATAACAGCCCTGTGTACGGGGTCCACCGAGCCGCGCACGCAGGCAAAGACCATACGGGAAATGACGTCCTCGCCGTAGCGTGCCTGCAAATTATGACTACCCTTGGTGCCGATGATTTTCCCGGTTTTGAGGTGGACAAGCTGGACGACGACTGTGGTCGTGCCGACATCCACTGCCAGTCCGTAGCTGTAACTTGAGGTATCACCCTCCTCGATTTTCAAGATGCGACCGGTGCCGTTGTGGTTGGCGACTGTCGCCGTCACCTTCCAATCGTGTTCGCGGAGTTTATCGGCGAGGTTCTGCAGGCACCCCAGCGTGATGTCGAAGTCATGGTAAGGGGTGAGTTTGCGTAATTCGCGGGTGATGCGGTCGATGTCCGAGACGTTGTCCTGCAAGGTCGGTTTCGGCAGGTCGAGGTAGAGCTTCTTCACCAGCGGGTCCATGCTGGCGACCGCCTGCCGTGAGCGCCGCGTGACGACCATTTTCTCAGGCTCGCCGTAGACCACCGGCGCGCCGGTCATCAGGATTTTGTCCTGCTCATCCCGCGATTTCACCGGCACCAGTACCGAAAGGTTGTCTACCACCTTTGTCTGGCAGGCAAGCACGTAGCCTTTCTCAATCTCCTCACCGGAGAGAAAGCCCAGTGTGTGTTTATCCGGGCGGGCGTTGCCGCTGACAATCTGGACGCGGCACTCGCCGCACAACCCCTCCCCGCCGCAGAGGTTGTTGATAAAGACTCCCGCCCTCTCCGCCGCCTCCTGGAGCGTGGTGCCTTCTTCCACCTCTATTTCTCTTTTTCCCGGCAGGAAAGTGACTTTAAATGTGTTCATCGGTTTCTCACCACGGTATTAATCGACAGTTTTAATTTGAACTGGAATCCACGCGATTTCTACGATTCTGGATTCCAGCGGAGGCTGGAATCAGTCATGCCGATTACATCGGCACCACGAAGTATGAAAACCTTCACTCCTTTTTGTCATTCCCGCCCCCGCATCCAGTGCGGGGCAGGCTCCGAGCGGGAATCCAGACGTTTTCTCTCCCTCTGGATACCAGCCGGAGTTTACCCCGTACCGCGATACGGGGCTGGTATGACATATTTGGTGAGTGGCCCCCTTATTTTCATAGTAATGACAAATGCGGGCGGGTTTTTCTATTGTAACGTAATGACAGCGATTACCGCTAATGTTATTACCAGTTTACCAACTAATGAGGCTGTGATACAATGCGGTTAACACTTACACCCGGGTTATCCTGTAGAGAACAGAAGACACCACGCCAATTGTCATTCTGAAGCTTGTTCCCGTGAAGGCGGGAATCAAAAGTACCTGAAGAATCTCCTACACTTACTCAATAGGAAGGGAGACCCCGCCCAGTCGGGTCGGGGTCCAGGGTGACAGTGTAAAGGAGGCTTGTTTATGAACTGGATTGATATTGTCATCATCGTTTACCTGATAATCTCGGTTATTTCCGGGGCGGCACAGGGACTGATACGCTCGGTGCTTTCATTACTCGGCATCATCATCGGCGTGGTGCTGGCGGCAAACTTCTATAAACAGCTTGGCGGCGTGTTCGGTTTCATTAACAATGACACCATCGCCAAGGTAATTGCTTTCCTGATAATCGTGGGCGTGGTGATGATTGTCGCGAGTATCATCGGCTCGGCGCTGAAG
>JAUYDN010000046.1 GCA_030691775.1 Dehalococcoidia bacterium | reverse complement strand
CCAGAGTTCCTGACGCTTGACCGGCGCTCTCCTGACAAACAGAATTTCGCCTTCCTGCCTGCCGAAGTCTTCCAGGCATTTTTCACCGACTTCTTTGGCGATTTCGTTGTTGGAGCGGTCCCCGATTTTAACACCGAGTTCTAAGGCAAGGGCGAGTAGTTTCTGTTCGTCCTTGATTTCGAAACCTTTAATTTTCCCTTCGGCTGTCTTGATAAAAGTGTGAACTACACCGCGCCCATGGTCGCCGTGAGAAGCAGTCCCGGCGGCTACCTTGCGCAGGAAGTTGCGGGCGGCAATGGTCTCTACCGTAGCTCCGCAAAGACCTCGCCGCTTCTTTTTGTCTTCCGGTGTCTCTGCCTTGCCTCTGGGCATCGGTACCCGGCAGGGACCCATACTGCACTGACTGCAACAACTGCCTTCTGCGCCGATGGGACAGGCGGACATTTTCTCCGCCCGCTCGAAGACGGTACTGCAACCGTCCTTCACCGCTTTCTCAATCAACTCATTGGTCGCGGGGTCTATACTTTTCAATTTCTTTTCATCTGCCATTGCGTATCCCTCCTCCAGTGTTATGCGGCTGTTAAGTCAGCCACCATTTCTTTCACGAGCTTTATTGCTTCCGGGTGCCTCATCACGATGACATCACCGCCTGCCAGAAGCATAGCCATGGCGGACATGGCTTCCATAAGAATACCCCTGTTCTTTGCGTTCCCCATATTCTGCTCACCATCCGGCTGGTGCACTTCTTTCCCTTTCCATGCCTCTTTGGCGAGGTTGCAGATGATGGGGAGCTGGAGCTTTTCATCCTGTTGGGTCAGCCCTGCCATTCTCATTCTCTCCATTACGGAGTAGCAATACTCAAGGCCGTACCCGATGCCGCTCACGGTGGGGTCCATTAATACCATATCGTCAGCCACACCCAGGTTACCGAGCAGGATATTCAACTGCTTTGCCAGGTTGATATCGATGGGGCTGGAGGCAACGATGGTGTGCTTGTAACCGATGGCGGCGGCGCCAATCTTCTTATAGTTCTTTTCCTCGACCGGACCCAGAATCAATCTTTTGTCCTGGCATACCTCTGCAACTTTGGTAAGAGTTTGCGTGTCTTTCTCCGGGTTGGCGACTCCCCAGACAATCATCGGCACGTCGATAGCGTCCGCCACCTTTTTGACCAGGGCGGCGGCGTCATCTGCGCTCCGGTTCATACCGTTGGGGTCGGTGCTCACCAGTTGTAGTGCAATCATCTCCGCGCCGTATTGCTGGATGCATTTTTTAGCCCAGGCAACCGGGTCGTTTACTACATCGGCAAATGGTTCCAGGGCGGCAGGCGCCCATTCCTCAGGGGCGGAGTCCCAGACTTCCATGGCTATCTTCGGTTTGTGGGGCATAGCGCCCTCAAAGAGATAAAACGGGTAAGCGGTCTCGCCGCCTACGGTAGCCATTTTGTCCCCTTTTCCCAGTTTCATCTCCCTGATTTTCCCTGAGTAGGGCGTCTTTGGAATATCAATCGGCATTTTCTATCTCCCTCTTCCCCAAATTCGAAGCACGAATTTCGAAATCCGAAACAATACTAAACTCCTAATATCTAATACATGTAAACATTATTAATTTGAATTTGTTTCGTGCTTCGGTATTTTCCTGTTCTAGGCCGGATTCTTCCGTTTTTCAGAACCGTAGCCTTCTTTGCTGTGAAAGTACCGTTCGCCGGTTTCCAGGTATTTGAGCATCTCATTGCGGCTATCGAACTTCTGCCGCCAGCGTCCCATTTGCTTGCCTTCGGGCTTACCACCCTCAAAGGTGGGTCCCAGTAGCTCCACGGAGTCCCGGTTCGGGGCTTTTACTTTCTCTACTTTATCAGCCATGTTTGTGCAGGTCCCTCCTATTTGATTCCCGCCGTCAGTTTCGCGGCTTTCAGTGTATTCTGCATCAGCATCGTAATTGTCATCGGTCCCACGCCACCCGGTACCGGCGTGATAAAGGATGCTTTCTCTTTTACAGCATCGAAGTCGACATCACCCGCCAGGATAGCTTTTCCGGACTTGCTCATACCAATGCGGTTTACACCGACATCGATGACCACGGCGCCTTCTTTTACCATATCGGCGGTAATCGCCTTGGGACGGCCGGCGGCGACTATCAAGATATCGGCTCGCCTGGTGTGGAACGCCATGTCTTTGGTGCGGGTGTGGCAGACGGTGACGGTGGCGTTGGCGCCCTTCGCTTTCTGAAGCAGGATGTTGGCGATGGGCTTGCCCACGATATTGCTCCTGCCGACCACTACCACCTCCGCTCCATCCGTCTGGATGCCGGAACGGATGAGCAACTGCTGGATGCCCGCCGGGGTACAGGGCAGGTAGTCAGGCTCGCCAATGACCATTTTGCCCACGTTAAAAGGATGGAAACCATCGACATCCTTTTTGGGGTCGATAGCCAGCAGGACTTCAGTTTCATTGATGTGTTTCGGTAACGGGACCTGGACCAGCACCCCGTGGATTTTCGGGTCGTTATTCAGACGGTTGACGATTGCCATGACTTCCTGTTGAGGGGTGTTATCCGGGAGGTCGATGCGTTCGGAATAGAACCCCAGTTCTTTAGCGGCTTTTTCTTTACCGGTAATATAAGATACGGAAGCAGGGTCCAAGCCGAGGAGGACTGTCGCTAACCCCGGGACGATATTGTGCTTTGCTTTGAGTTGTTCGACTTCTTGCTTGATTTCCGCACGGATTTGCGCGGCAACTTCAGTGCCGCTGATGAGTTTGGCTGTCATTTCCTTCTCCTCTTAATTATAGAGTTTTTTACCTTTCCCGCGCTACTTTAATGAATAACCAATAATCAAGATACAATCACCAGGAAAATCTAAACAATTACACATGATGCGATGCGCCACCCACGAACAATGAAAATGGAGGTGTCATTCTGGAGCGAAGCGAAGAATCTCAGGGAGGGGTTATATTCCCCCGCCACCAGATTCTTCGTCGTCCCGATAAAGTTTAGGAGGAGCGGGACTCCTCCAGAATGACAAGATAGACCATTTTCTAGGTAATCACCAATCAATGTTTAAGCCCTTTTCCCCGGCAGTATGCATCATTTGAATTTTGTTATTTGGCACTGTTTGGTTATTGTCTCTTGTATCTTGGTGATTCAATTCGCGTGATTGAGAATCTTCTCCATCAATTCATCGATCGCACGCACGGCTGGCGAGTCATGCGGCATTTGCAGGAGCGGTCTCTGCTCGAGGTCGAACCGGTAGAGTACATCATCTTCCGGGATGAGCGCGTCTGCTTTCAGTCCCAACTGCTCCATTTCACGGGTGATGAGCGGGTCAAGCCGACCGGGGATAAGATTGATAACTACCAGCTGTTGCCGGAATGCCAGCTTGAGTTCCCTGACCAGTTCCTTAATCCTGGCAATTGCCCGGACACCCTTGACCGAGTGGTTGGAGACCAGCACAAGCGCATCCATATCTTCCGTGGTCTTCCGGCTCAGGTGCTCCATTCCCGCC
Organism: Dehalococcoidia bacterium; assembly: GCA_030691775.1. GTDB lineage: Bacteria > Chloroflexota > Dehalococcoidia > Dehalococcoidales > Fen-1064 > JAURWL01. The sequence continues at coordinate 3,601 of JAUYDN010000046.1, read as the reverse complement.
TCGTTATCCATTACCACGCTGGCATAGCCGCTGGAGAGGTTTTCAATGAACTTTTTCAGTACCACGTTAGGGTAGCAGTAGCACTCGGGTCCCTGGCCGCGGCCCATCGTCACCAGGTCGATATCCCGGCTCTCGACGATAGTCTCATTCAGCTTGAACTCAAGGTATGCTTCCTTGGTCATACCCGCTGGGATGCTGATTTTCTCGTGCTGGAAGGAGTCCAGTACCGTGCCGATGGTCTGGCTGACCTTCAGCCCCAGGCTTTCCCCGAAATTCGAGTTGGCATCGGCGTCGACCGCCAGGATAGGTACCTTACGGTGCTTCTCCAGGTACCGCACTATCAGGCTGGCGGTGGATGTTTTGCCACAGCCTCCCTTGCCGGCTACTGCTATCTTAAAATTCAACGTGTACCCCTTTATAACCTACGCAGGAGTCCCCGCTCCCTCACGGCGGGGAGTGTTAAAGCCGGCCCTGGTTCTCCACTGAGTCTCTACGAAGTAAGCGAAGCCGAAGGGGCACAAGGGGTCCGTGAAGAACAATCCGAAATTGCCCTTTTCGCCATTCACCCTCACCCTTGCCTCTCCCCTCGGAGGGGGCTTTGCCTCGAAAGTCGAGTAGCCTTGCCACCCTGACCCCGATGAAAATCGGGGGAAGGGTCTCCCTGCCTACTGAGTAGTGTCGGAGATTCTTCGTTCACTTCGCTCCTCAGAATGACATTTAGGGCAACGCCCCTCGATGGAGAGGGGAGCCGTAATTCGCTGATTGCTGACCGCTTAGCTCTTTTTACTAGAACAGACCTGAAACCTTACCCGTCTTGACATCGATGTCTACCCGGCGGAAGGCGGGGTCGGAGGAAGTACCCGGCATCAAGCTGATAGTACCTGCCATCGGGCACAGGAACTGGGAACCGGAGTAGACAAGGATATCGCGGATGGGTAGCCTCCATCCCTTGGGCACGCCCTTCCGCTCGGGCTGGTGCGTCAGGCTCAGGTGGGTCTTAACCATCATCGTAGCATAAGCATCGTACTTCGGGTCTTTTTCGAACCTTTCCGCTTTTTCGGTAGCTTCCGGCGACCAGTCGACTCCATCCGCACCGTAGACTGTTCTGGCGATTTTCTCGACTCTCTGGCGCAGTTTCATCTCGTTCGGGTAGAGGAATTTGAAGTCGTTCTTCTCATTGCAGGCCGCAATAACTGTTTCCGCCAGTTCAATAGCACCTTCGCCACCCTTTGCCCAGTGCTCGGAGAAAGCGACGCGGGCGCCGGCTTTTTCGGCGGCTTTCCTGACCACCTCGATTTCAGCTTTTGTATCCGTAGCGAAACCATTGATACAGACCACCGGGTTAATACCTGCTGTCTTAATAGTATTGATGTGGTGCAGAAGGTTCGGCAAGCCGGCTTCAACCAGCCCCACATTTTCCCTGGTGTACTCTTCCGGCAGGGCAAGCCCGGCGACCACTCTGGGACCGCCACCGTGCATCTTGAGGGCGCGGATGGTGGCGACCAGTACCGAGACGTGCGGTTTGAGTCCGCTGAAGCGGCATTTCACATTCCAGAATTTCTCGAAGCCGATATCCGCGGCAAAACCAGATTCGGTAACGTTGTAATCGAACATCTTCAGGGCGATGCGGTCGCCGATGATAGATGACTGTCCTACGGCGATGTTTGCGAAGGGACCGGCGTGGACCATTACCGGCTGGTATTCAGCGCTACAACACAGGGTGGGGTTGATGGCGTTCCGCATCCAGGCGGTCATGGCACCGCCGACCTCCAGGTCACCGGTGGTAACGGGTTTGCCTGTCCTGTCATAGGCGACGGTGATTTTATCCATTCTTTCACGCAGGTCAGCCAGGTCACGTACAATTGCCAGCATCGCCATCAGTTCTGAGCTGACCGCGATAGCAAACCGGGACTGCATCAGGAAGCCATCCTGCTTACCACCCAACCCGATAACGATATTGCGCAGGCTCTGCGCGCAGAAGTCCATTATCCAGCCCATCTCGATGCGGGTGGGATCGACATCCAGACGGCGCATTTTAGTGAGCCTTTCAAGCTGTTTATCCGTGTAATTGCGTTCGTGTTGCATTCTGGCGGTGAGCGCCACCATCGCCAGGTTATGCGCATTCATAATATCGTTGATGTCACCGGTGAGACCCATCGAGAACTCAGTCATCGGGATGAGCAGGGCGTTACCACCGCCCGCCGCCGTACCCTTGACATTCATGGTCGGACCGCCTGATGGCTGGCGCAGTACACCACCGACGTTCTTGCCGAGCTTGCCCAGGCCTTCTATCAAGCCGAGCGAGGTGGTGCTTTTGCCTTCGCCGAGGGGGGTGGGGGTGACGGCGGTGACTTCGATGTATTTGCCATCGGGTTTATTCTTGAGACGCTCGATGATTTTGAGAAAATCCAGCTTGGGTGTTTTACCGAAGGGGATGATTTCGTCTTTCTTTAGTCCGAGTCTTTCCTGCCACTGTTCCGGGGTGGGCATTTTTTCTTCTGCGAGTTCGGCAATTTGCCAGTCCTTTAGCTTGGTTGCATCGTAGGGCACTGTGTCCTCCTTACCGAAATTTTATTTTACTGCTATTGTTTCTTCTTTTTAGCATCCGATATTAAAGTCTGATAGATTTTCTTGACTTCTGTAATCGCCGGGAGGCTGGATTCTGTAACAGAGCGGTTAGCAAGGTCGGCATCGATAATCGCTTCGTCATAGGGAATAAATCCGAGAAACTCCACGCTCGGCAAGCTGTTCCGGATAAAATCATTCTGCTCTTGTGTGTGGATTTTGTTACCAACCACCCCAATTGCTTTGATATTGAGGTCCTGTGCCAGCTCGAAGATTCTCTGCGCGGTCTCGATACTCCGCCGTCCCGGCTCCACTACCACGATGAGGCGGTCCACGCCCCGGGCTGTGCCGCGGGTCAGGTGCTCGATGCCGGCTTCCATATCCAGAATGACAACATCTTCACGCTGGAGAAGTAAGTGGGAGAGGAGCGCCTGCACCAGGGCGCCTTCGGGGCAGTAACAACCCGTACCGCCGCGCTTGATGCGCCCCATGACGAGGAGGCGGATGTTGCCCTGGCGGGAGGCGTATTTATCCACCAGGTCATCCACTTTGGGGTTGAGTCTGAAATATGAGCCGGAAGTCCCTGGTTTAGCGCCCACGCGCTCTTCGATAACGTCACTGAGCTCGGAGATGGGGGTGATTTTGTCGGGGTCGGGGAACCCGAGGTTGGCGGCGAGATTAGCGTCGGGGTCGGCATCGATTGCAAGGACTGAGTAGCCTGATTCGGCAAAAGTTTTGGAAAGAAGAGAAGCCAGTAACGTCTTCCCAACTCCTCCCTTGCCGCTGATCGCAATCTTCATCAAGTATCGTTCTGCTATCCGGTTGGTGGTTTAAACTCCCATCAGTGGGCAGAAGGTAATCCCGGTGTTGTAAACCCTCTTGGTTTCCAAACGTGGAGTATACCTGAAGCGTGTTCAAAAGTCAAGCAAAACAGGTAGAAATTACCTACCTGATTAGGCGTAGTTTGTCCGTAATTCTAAAGTATGGGGTGAGTGAAATATGGGTGAAAAATCCCATCCAACAAACAATTCGTAAT
>JAUYDN010000060.1 GCA_030691775.1 Dehalococcoidia bacterium | reverse complement strand
TGATACTTGAGATTGTCCGAAAATTGCCTGGATTGTCGGGTCAAGCCCGACAATGACAAAGAGGGGTGTTGGATTCCAGCCTTCGCTGGAATCGGTCATGCCGATAACATCGGCACCACGAAGTATGAAAACCTTCACTCCTTTTTGTCATTCCCGCCTCTGAGCGGGAATCCAGACGTTTTCTCTCCCTCTGGATACCAGCTCCCGTATCATTGTACGGGACAGCCTTCGCTGGTATGACATATTTGGTGAGTGGCCCCCTTATTTTCATAGTAATGACAAATTATATTGCTAAACACCTGTCGTTTGTTACTTGAAATTTATTTTTATTGAGTGCCCATCCCGAATTAGTGTAGAATTGAATCATTGCAATTTCAGGAAAATACTGATGAGAATTCAAAAATCCAGAGGCACCAGAGACTTGTTACCTGAAGAAATGCGCCGTTTCCGCATCATCGAGGGCGCCTTCCGGGATATTTGCTTGAAGTGGGGCTACCAGGAAATCCGCACCCCCACCATCGAATACCTGCACCTATTTACATCCACCGGCACCCTGACGCCGGGCACGTTGAGCAAGGTTTACTCATTCCTCGATTGGGACGGGTGGAGCGGTGAGCGCGTTGTGCTCCGTCCGGACGGCACTATCCCCGTGGCGCGGCTTTACATCGATAACCTGTCTAAAGAGAAACTGGCGCGGCTGTTCTACGTGACTAATATCTTCAGCTTCGAAGAGACGGGCAAGGAGGACCGCGAAAAATGGCAGTGCGGCGCCGAGCTTATCGGCGCTGGCTCACCAACCGCCGATATAGAACTACTGACCATTGCCCTGGAAACACTGAAAAACCTGGGTGTAAGAGAACCGAAACTAAAACTTTCGCACGCCGGTCTCATCCGGGCGTTGCTGGCGGGTTTCGGGCTTTCGGTAGAAGAGCAGGGCAAGGTCTTCGACCAGATTCTCGATGGCGATATGGCAGTGCTGGCACAACTCAAGGACGAGAAACCCGACCTGCTACACCTGTTGAATCCCCTGCTGGAGCTCAAGGGAGAGTCATCCGGTTTCCTCAAGAATCTGAAAGCAGTCTTCGACCGTACCCTGCCCGAGTTCACACCCGCGCTGGATAACTTCATCAGCGTCACGGATACGCTCACGGCGATGGGGCAGAAATATGAAATCGACATCGGCTCGGGACGGGGTTTTGAATATTATACCGGTGTTATCTTCCAGCTCCTTGCCCGCGACGTGAAGGTGGCTGGCGGCGGTCGTTACGATGCCCTCATTCCTCTGCTCGGTGGCAAGAACATACCCGCCTCCGGTTTCGCCCTGTACGTCGATAAACTGATGAACCTGGTAAAACCACCCCGTTCCGTTGCTGAAAAGTTTATCGTGACGGTGCAGGATGAACACCCGAAAACCGTAAAAGCCGCTTTCGATGCTATCACTCGCCTCCACAACGCAGGGTATATCGCCAGCTTAAAATCGGACGATGGACCCACAACTGGCATCACCTGGCGACTGGAGATACGGAGCAAACAACCGCGGTTCACCCTGATAAGCCCGGCTGGCAAAGGCAGGCACGAGGACACCTCTATCGAGGCTGTGCTCAAGCACCTGGGAGGGCGCGGTGAGTATTAGAATCGCCCTGCCCAAAGGTAGACTGCTCGTGGAAACAGCGTCAATGCTGGAAAAAGCCGGCTGGCGTTTGAGCGGCTACGATGCCTCGTTACACAACTACCGTCTGCCTTCCGTACGGTTCCCGGCTCTGCAGATAAAAGTCTTCCAGGAAAAGGATATTCCCATCCAGGTGGCAATCGGCAACTACGACCTGGGAATATGCGGGCTGGACTGGATTGAAGAGCTTTCCGTGAAATACGCCACAAATGCACTGGTGCGGGTAAAAGACCTGGGTTACGGCCGCGGCGCGCTTTTCACTGCCGGAAGCCGCTATGGAAACCCGCTCTCCATGAATGATTTACGTATACAGGATGAAACGGTGCGAATTGCCAGCGAGTACCCCAATATCGCCGAATCCTTCGCATTGAATCAACGCTTTCGACGCTTTAGCGTTTACCCGCTCTGGGGCGGCGCCGATGCTTACCCACCGGAAAGCGCCACGCTCGCGCTGGTATCGGCAGGGAGTGACGGTAAATCGCTGAACAACGGTCTGACTCCGCTGGTAAAGGTGCTGGATTACAGTGCCAACCTTATCGCTAACCGGCAGAGCTGGGAGCGGAAAGACCTGAGCGAAATCCTGCTGACGCTCGAAGGAATACGCCCGCAGGTGGAAACTCCTCCCGTTGCCACCGGTACGTCACATTTGAGACCACCGCCATTCCCTACCACCAGAGAAGCGAACGATATTATCCGCCTCGCTTTGCCTGATGGTCACCAGCAAAAGTTCACGGTAGAGCTTCTGGAACGTGCGGGTATCATAATCGATGACTACCCATCAACCACTGGCAACCGCCGTCCGATTGTTAAACTCGATGGCGTCGTCGCCAAGGTTATCCGTCCCCAGGATATGCCCTTGCAGGTCGCTAACGGCAACTTCGACCTGGCAATCACGGGTAAGGACTGGCTCACCGACCACCTGGCATCTTTTCCCTCCAGTCCGGTACGGGAGCTGGTGGACTTGAAGTCCGCCTGGGTACGGATTGTAGCAGTGGTCAGCCAGGATGTACCTGCGGATACCATCTATGAATTGCGTCGTATCTGCGCAAACAAGGACCTGCCTTTGCGGGTAGCCTCGGAATATACGAGCCTGGCGGATAAATATGCGCGCGATAACCACCTCGGAATGTACCGTATCATACCTACGTGGGGCGCTACCGAAGCATTTTTACCGGAGGACGCCGACCTGCTCATCGAGAATACCGAAACAGGCAGTACCATCGCGCGGCACCACCTTAAAATTATAGATACTCTGTTTGAATCGACTGCCAGACTAATTGGTATCAAAGATGGTAAATTCAGCAGGCTCAAGCAAGCACGCATCAACTCGTTAGCAAAAAGGCTTGCGGACGCAGTGAAAAATTAATATGAGGATAATCGAGGGTTTTGACAGGGCAAAAGAGCTTCTTTCCCGCCAGGCACGGGCAAGCCTTGAATACCCGCAGGAAGCAACAGTACGGCGGATTATCGCCGAGGTGCGGCGGCGGGGTGATGCCGCTCTTTTTGAACTGACGGAGAAATTCGATGGCGCCAA
>JAUYDN010000214.1 GCA_030691775.1 Dehalococcoidia bacterium | reverse complement strand
TTATCCCCCTTTGAAAAGGGGGATACAGGGGGTTTTGAAATCCCTCTCAATCTCCCCCGTATCTTGTACGGGGCAGGCTCTTTGCGAAAGGGAGAGGTTCAGGTTTTCGGAGTCCATCTTATTATGAGACTCTCAGTAATTGTTACCCCTTAATCACCCCTATCGGCCGCGTTTTTGCCACAATCCGTGAAATCCCCGTACTGTGGGTCACCCCCACCACCTCGGTTACGTCCTTATAAGCCTGCGAGGCTTCTTCCGCCAGCCCGGACATATTGCCTGTCCTCACCACGATACCGCGTGATTCAAGGTCCTTGAGGATATCCCGTCCCCGCGCCAGCTTTTTAGCGGCGGCACGGCTCTTTACTCTCCCCGCCCCATGACACGTTGAGCCAAACGTCTCCTTCATTGCCAGGTCTGTTCCCACGAGCACATAGGATACGCGTCCCATGTCGCCCGGAATCAGTACCGGTTGGCCCACTTTAGCGTATTTCGCAGGCACATCCGGATGCCCGGCGGGGAAAGCACGGGTGGCGCCCTTCCGGTGCACGCACAGTGTTTCTTTTTTGCCATCGACATCATGTTCCTCTATCTTGGCAATGTTGTGGGCGACATCGTAGATTAGCTCCAGTCCGGCTTCTTCTTCACACTTACCCAGCACCCTGCAGAAAGCTTCCCGAACCCAGTGGGTGATACACTGGCGGTTCGCCCAGGCGAAGTTAGCGGCGCACCGCATCGCTGCAATATAGTCTTTTCCCTGTGGCGAATTAACGGGACAGCAGGCAAGCTGGCGGTCGGGCACATCTATCCGGTACTCGTCCATCGCATCGAGCATCACTTTGATATAATCACCCGCCACCTGGTGTCCCAGCCCCCGTGAACCGCAGTGAATCAGCAACATCACCTGCCCCTTCTGGTCGATGCCCATCACTTTTGCCGTTTCCGGCTCGTAGATATTATCGACGACAGCAACCTCAAGGAAATGGTTGCCGGAGCCGAGTGTACCCAGTTGTGGCGCGCCGCGCTCTTTTGCCCGCCCGCTGACTTTCTCAGGATTAGCACCGGGCATTTCTCCTTTTTCCTCGGTAGTCACCAGGTCATCCGGACGACCGAATCCGTGCTCCACCGCCCAGCGCGAACCGCGAACCAGGACATCGTCGATCTCCTGGCGTTTGAGCCTGATTTTACCCTCCGAACCCACCCCCGAGGGAACACCCTGGTATAGCGCATCGACAAGAGCACTGATTTTAGGCTTCACTTCTTCATATTGCAGGTTCGTGCGCAGGAGCCGTACCCCGCAGTTGATATCGAACCCCACCCCACCCGGCGAGACTACTCCATCTTTTATACGCACCGCCGCCACCCCCCCGATGGGGAAACCGTAACCCCAGTGGATGTCCGGCATCGCCAGCGAATAATGGACGATACCGGGAAGAAACGCGACATTTGCCACCTGTTCCGGAGCCTGTTCATCCAGAATGTTTTCCAGCATTTGGCGGCTGGCGTAAATAAGCCCGGGCACCCGCATACCCTGTTTGTAACTCTGAGGTATACGCCAGCGGTATTCATCCACCTTTTCCAGTGGTCCGTTCCATTTAGCCATCGTTGACTCCTGACCCGAAGAGCCGGGATAATGTTAGCTATTCGCTATCAGCCATCAGCTTTAAGAAATAGCGTACACGCGTTCAATCGTGAAATAAGAATAGCTTAAAGCTTACCGCTAAATGCTGACTGCTAATCATTATACATCAAAAATTACTTTTACCAGGTTCTTTTCCGGGTCTACCGTAAGCATATGATATGTGGCGGATTTGATGCCAATCCGAATATGGTGACGCGATGGGTCGCATTTTTCACCATAACAGGTCGCCACGAGCGATTTGCCATCAAAAAGGGTAACATCACACCGCTTGAAGAGCAGGCTCTCCACATCAAAAAGGTAGATGAGATGGTTGAGCCAGGCAAAGAGCAGGCTTTCTTTATCTCGCTCATTCACTTCGATGGTCCGGGACTCGACTTCACTTACACGCCTCAGGTCAGCGATAATAGAAAACATACCATAGGCCGCGTTAGCATAAGCTTCCGCCAGCGATTTGCCGTAAGCGACCAGTCCTGTATCCGCTGTATGTTCGATAAGACGGTATCTTCTCATTTTTTTATATTGATTGCCTGAAACGCTTCCTCGAACCGCCGTTTTATTTCAGGGAACCTCATCGCGGCGGCCGGGTGATACGTCTCAATGTACCATATTCCATTACAACATGGTACTTTTTGCGCCACCTTCCCCATCAGCACAATGATTTCCGGACTGACACGGCGAATTTCTGCAAGGAGACACGGGCGGAACTGAAGGGCTATGGTTTTAAGATTAGCCCGCCTCAGGCGGGTCACGAAAAGGCAATCCCTATGAGAATGCCACCATGGAGTCCGCCCAAGGCGGACCAGGACGTACTGAACCGTATTCCCAATTTTATAGAGGAGGTCATACTTGTCCAAGATAATTTGAATTAATAGTTTTGGACGGGTTTTGCGGGCTTGAGAGATGGCTCCTTTTAAGATTCTCATTTTCCACCCCCACTCTGTGGGGAGGTTCGGGGATAATAGTTACAAATGCTGTCCAAAACTCAGGCTCAGGACAGTATTCAGGCAAAACGCAAGCGTCGAATCGTTAAGTGGTGAGGTGGGGATAGAGGAGCAGTGAGAGTAAGAGGATGCAATCCTCTTAAATCATTCTCCCTCTCCCTGCGCGTCAAGGGAGAGGGCAGGGTGAGGGTGGTTGTGGAAGAACATGGGCTACAAGCTAAGCGAATCGGTCGGTTGCGACTTCTGGATACCAGCCGGAGTTTACCCGCCTACGGCGGGCTGGTATGACAAAGTGGTGATGTTCTGTCAGGAGATACGGTAATAGTCCGAGAGATTTAATGAGCAAAACTATCTTGGACAAGAATGAGAGGAGGTGTATTATCGTACTTGTACCTGTCGTCCAAGTACAGGTAAAAGACTACATTCGGCATTGGGGTATCCGCCGCCTGAGGACTTTGAGGCCCCGGTGCTAATGTAGTGTCTCCGAAATAACTTGACAATTACACATGGAGTGTGATGCCACGGACGAAATATGAAAAGGATGGTTGCAAAGGGTGGGAAAGCAAGATGACTGCCAACTGGCATAAGGGAGTTGAGAGGGGCGTCAGCCCCTCTCAAAATAGTTCTTGCCCCTTCTCTACGGAGAAGGGGCAAGAGCCTGCCCCGCACTTGATGCGGGGGGATGAGGCGCTGTGTAAGAACTGGCATCTTTTATTCAGAATTGTAAAGCTGTTATTGAGACACTCCACTAATTCATTTCAACAGGGAGCCCGCCGTAGGCGGACCAACTCTCCTGACCTCCTCTGTCCAACCACAGGGGTGCAGCCCAGGGAGCGGGCGGGTTACAACAACAACGCGGATATCGGCGGTCCCGCGTTCGAACGGTAACAGTCTCCGTCACGCAAACGTGACGACCCTGCACGTAATGCTATAATTGAATCAGTGGAGCGGAATACTCTACTTATAGTAGTTTTTCTCTGTTGAATTGCCGTATCCGGAACTTCCCGGCAGGCAGTTCTTAAGTATTAGATAGGGGGAATAAAGGGAGCTTGGGTTAAAAA
>JAUYDN010000201.1 GCA_030691775.1 Dehalococcoidia bacterium | reverse complement strand
CATCCCGATATCATCAGGATGAATCGGGAGGCGAAGCAATCTCTGCCTCAGAAAGGGAGCGCCATCAACGATAGATTGCCGCGTCGCTTCGCTTCTCGCAAAGACAAATTACGCCATAATATCTATTGCGTTAGTATTAATTACTATTGACTGCCCGCTACTCCTTTCTGTTATCACGCCCCCAAAAATAAAACCGTTACCTGATTGTAACCCGCCTGTTACCTCGCCTTAACTTACGGTGCTTCCCGTTAACGGTTCTGTTACGCCCCTGGTGTATAGTCATAATTGTTAAACGTTAAGGAGGCATTCAAATGAAGAGCATCGTTAAGTCAATGGCAATCGTGGGGCAGGTCATCAATCTGCTCGTTGGTAATAAATTCACCACCCCTACCAACCATGTTCTCGAGCATAACCCCAACATCGCCCTGTTCTAACCGATAAAAAACATATCAATCCCTAACACCTGACAATGCGGAGAGAAGGTCGCAAACCTTCTCTCTTTTTGTTTCCCCTGAACAATGACCTCCCTATTTAGCTTTCCGCGAAACAATTTAAAACCCTCACAATCTTCCCCTGTTCAAGCCAGAGGTAGGCTCTTTTCGAAAAGGAGAGGATACAGTTTCCCCCTTCGAAAAAGGGGGACTGAAGGGGGTTTTTCCTGCATTTAATTTAGTTTCGCACGCATGCATCTATTCTGCGGGTTTGCTACGCCCGTGCTCCACATCTATGTTAAAATAGGCTGTTATCAATGTGCAGGGGTGTGCAGATGACTCAACCCAGTTTTGCGCTTGAAGGTAAAGTAGCGCTGGTAACGGGCGCCAGTCGCGGTATCGGAGAGGCGGTGGCGCTGGGATTCGCTCATGCCGGTGCGGATGTCGTCGTGACCAGCCGTAAACTGCCCGACCTCGAAGTCGTCGCGGATAAAATCCGTAAGACCGGGCGCAAATCGCTGGCGGTAGCCGCGCACATCGGTCGCCTCGACCAGCTCCAGCCTCTTGTCGATAAAGCAGTGGCGGAGTTCGGCAAAATCGATGTCCTGGTGAATAATGCCGGCACAAGCGTGGTCTGGATGCCTGCCCTGGAGCTTGAGGAACGCGCCTGGGATGTTATCATGAACCTGAACCTGAAAGGGCTGTTTTTCCTCAGCCAGGCGGTGGCGAGGGTGATGCGGGAGAAGGGCGGTGGTAGTATCATCAACGTATCCTCAGTCGATGGTTTGAAGGCGGAGGCAAATAACGGCGCTTACAACATCAGCAAGGCGGCTGTCATCATGGCGACTAAAGTGATGGCGCGCGAGTGGGCACAATATGGTATCCGTGCCAATTGTATAGCTCCCGGATTTATCAGCACAAGGCTTATGAACTCGAGATGGGAAGTCGACCCGGAGAATAAACCCCAGATTCTCAAGCGTATCCTGTTACACGGCGTCGGCGAACCGGATTTTATCACGGGCGCGATGATTTTTCTGGCTTCGGACGCGTCAAGCTACGTGACCGGCGAGACCATAACAGTCGATGGCGGGTATATGTTGACGTAAGTCAAAAGTCAAATCTCAAAAGTCAAAAGTCGTCATTGCGAGGAACGAAGTGACGTGGCAATCTCATGGTAGGGAACTCCTTGTCATTGATAAATGAACCGTGTTGCGGACGAAAGTGAGTTTAAAGCTGATAGCTGACAGCTTATTGCTTAAAGCTTTTAATAGAAGGAGTAAGAATGGCGATTGATGTTTCACAGTTTTCACTCGAGGGGCAGGTAGCTCTGGTGACCGGCGGGAGCCGCGGTATCGGGGAGGCGACGGCGATTGCCCTTGCGAAGGCAGGCGCGGATGTGGCAGTTTCCAGCCGCAAGCTCCCGGACCTGGAAAAAGTCGCTGGAGAAGTGCGTAAGCTCGGACGGAAGGCGCTGGCAGTCGAGGCACACATCGGACGGGTGGACGCGCTGCAACCGCTCGTCGACCGCGTCGTCGCCGAGTTCGGCAAGCTGGATATCCTGGTCAATAATGCGGGCACCAACTTCTTTATGCCGGCTATCGAAATGACCGAAAAGGGCTGGGACTCGGTGCTGAACCTGGACCTGAAGGGACTGTTCTTCCTGAGCCAGGCGGCGGCGAAGCAGATGGTGAAGCAGGGGACCGGCGGCAAAATTATCAACATCTCGTCGGTGAGCGGCTTCCGGGTGCAGGTGCCTACCGGGCATTACTCGATTGCTAAAGCGGGCGTTATCATGGCGACCAAGGTGATGGCATTGGAGTGGGCGAAGTACAACATCCGCGTCAACTGCATCGCGCCGGGTGCCATCGAGACCAAACTCTACGACTCGATATTCGCGGTCCTGCCGGCTGAGCAGGCAAAGGCAAACAAAGAGGCGGCGGCGAAGCGCATCCCGATGGGACGTGTCGGGGAGCCGAAAGAGCTGGCGGACGCGGTGCTGTTCCTGGCTTCCAGTGCCGCGAGCTATGTGACCGGGCAGACCTTTGCCGTCGACGGTGGGTCATTGCTGGTTTAGTAATCCATGCGGTAAGGCTTATTACATGAGGGCGATTCTTCAAGAATCGCCCTTTTCTTTTCTCACCATTCCGGGCTTGACCCGGAACTCAGGTCGATACCACCCCACCCTGAGATTCTTCGGAGTCCTCCACGGGTATTGGAGGTACGGACTCCTCCAGAATGACACATGTCGACACTGTCGGCACCGCGAAGTATGAAAAAACATGCATCCTTTTGTCATTCCCGACCCTGTAACTAGTGTAGTGTCTCCGAAATAACTTGACAATTACACATGGAGTGTGGTGCCACGGACGAAATATGAAAATGATGGTTGCAAAGGGTGGGAAAGCAAGATGACTGCCAACTTGCACAAGGGAGTTGAGAGGGGCATCAGCCCCTCTCAAA